>NZ_JADEWY010000123.1 GCF_015207375.1 Coleofasciculus sp. LEGE 07092
AGAGACAGCCCTACTCCCCACTCCCCACTCCCTTAGACTCCCTACTCCCATACCAGTTCATCAAAGGTGTTGCACTAATTCCATGTCCAATTACAGAGATGCAAACGATACTCAAGGTAATCCAGGCAATTTGCTCGCCGATTTCTCCTTCTAACCCTTTACTTAAAGCATAGGTTAGGTAGTAGAGAGAACCAATGCCACGAATCCCAAACCAACCAAAGAGTAGGCGGGTTTGTAGGGGGAGAAAACTACCCAGCATACTGAATTCAACCCCAAGTGGACGAATGATAAAAAACAACAAAAAAGCAACCAATAAAGTCTGAGGTGCATACTTGAGCATTGGCTCGAATAACAGCATTGAACCAAGGAGTAAAATCGTGCCAATTTCCAGGAGTTTTTCAATTTGTTCAATAAATTCTAATTGCGCAATACGCTTGTCTGGTTCGCAGTAATAACTGGCTTGGACTACAACGCCAGCGACAAAAACAGCCAGAAAACCATAGCCATTGACGACTTCCGTTAAGCCATAGGTCAGTAAAACAGTACTCAGGGCAAGAAAATCTTCCATCAACGCATCAATTAGGCGTCGGCGTCGCAGTCGTCTATCGATCCACACGATAACTTTGGCGACTAAAAAACCCATAACAATACCAGCAGCAATTGCCCAAACTAAGTCAATAGCAACCCACTGTTTAAACCAATTTTCCCAGTTATTGTCCTCAAGCCAGTGAATTCCAAAATAGACAAAGGGAAACGCTAACGCATCATTCAACCCCCCTTCAGAGGTCAACCCAAATCGTAACTCATCGTTATCTTCAATATCAAATAGCTGAACTTCTGACGCTAAAACGGGGTCAGTAGGTGCTAAAATAGCTCCGAATAAAATAGCAGCCCCCCAACCCCAACCGAGAAGCCAATGACCGACACTAGCAAGAGCAAAAATCGAAATAGGCATTAAAAACCCGATTAGCCGTGCTGTCGTGTTCCACGCCCATAATTGTACGACGCGGTTCATTTTCAAGCCGCAACCAAATACGGAGATAATGACCACTAACTCGGTCAGCCGTTCTAAAAATTCCGCCTTGGGTCGCAATTGAATGAGTCCAACACCGTAAGGTCCAAGAAAGATGCCAACGAGCAGGTAAATTAGGGCATAGGAAAGAGGCAAGCGTGAAATCCAACCTGATCCTAGAGTGACTGCAAGCAGGAGCAAGCCAACGACAAGCAGGTTAAGAATGTAGGTATCCATAAATTAAGCTATTGTTCTGCCAGCCTATCAGCTTCGAGCCGTGGGCAAAATCAGCTTCTAGCTAGATTTTGGGAGGAAGAGATGAGAGATTGGTTAGACTAAGATAAAAGCTAATATTCAGACTGGCGTAGGGAATTTACCCCTAGAGATAGAGATTAACTATACCCCTAGGGTGAGGACTTACGGGAGAAAATCAGAGACAATAACTGAGGAATTCAGTCTAGTTAGCTAAACTCACGCTGCTTCTACTGGAGTATTGTTTTTATGTTCGCTCTATTAAAAGAAAAGCTTTTTATCTAACCTTTGAATACTATTCTCCGCCTAAATGTTTCAGTGAACGCTAGAAATTGACTCCTCAAAAAACAATGCAATTCTAAATATTTACACTTGTGTATGTGAGAAACAGTCTCTTAGATACCCCTGTTTTTTAATTCCTGATGATGCTACAATTTTGCGAGTGAAGATTGACAAAGTAGTGTAGACCTTTGGATGTAGCCATAAAAACTATTCCCTGAGTCTACTAAGGCTGTTTGCTCCATCAGTTCCTCTAGAATAACGGGCGTAAGACTAATGAACTAGTGCCGAGCTTATAGCAATTCTTGTTATCGAGTAAACCAGCTCGACTGACTAAGGCTTCGTTCCTTGATGAGTCTGCCTCTAGATACTGAAGTGAGCGTACTAACGGAAGCTGGCAGCGCCTCTACTCCGAACTCTTACAAAGCAAAAGTATCGGACTAGAGTTAGCGTCACGTCACCTATCCAGAAGCAACCGTTAAGGTTATGACAGGGTCATAGGAGATGCTCAAGACATTGGCGTTAATCACAAACAATTTATCTGTCACCTTTGGTGTAACCCTGTCTCTCATCACGGCTGTACTGCTGATGCTACAGCGGTGGCAGAAGCGGCTGCTGTCTCCTGAACCCAACGAACCGGAGACACGAAATCGGTGGCAGTCAGTCGTGCAAATGGCGGGTAACGCTATTATTTGCCTTTCACCCAGTTATCGCATTTTGGAATGGAATCAGGCAACTGAGCAGATTTATGGGTGGCAGCGGCACGAAGTCCTTGGCAGGAATTATTTAACGTTGTTGCCAAAAGTAGTGCGAGATACCGTTGCGGCAAACTGCCAGCAAGTTTTAGCTCAGAAAACGGCTTATCCTCTAGAGCATCCCGTATTTACCTCTGATGGTCAAGAGCGCGTCCTCTTATGGCACGTTACTCCTTGGCTTGACGAGTGGGGCAATGCGATTGGTATTATTGCTAGTGGTCAAGATATTACAGAACGAAAAACTCAGGAAGCAGCATTAGTAGAGGCACGAGAAGCGGCGCTACAAGCCTCTCAGTCTAAATCCCAGTTTCTGGCTCAAATGAGTCATGAGATTCGCACTCCCATGAATGGCGTGCTGGGGATGGTGGAATTGCTTCAGAGAACAAACCTGACTCTACAACAACAAGACTATAGCCGCACCATCTCTCGCAGCGCCAAACATCTATTAACCGTTATCAACGATATCCTCGACCTATCGAAGTTGGAAGCAGGGGAAACCCAGCTAGAACACCTCGATTTTGACTTGGATGGCTGCTTGGGTACGGTTGTCGATTTGCTCGCTGCCAAAGCGGAAGACAAAGGGTTAGAGCTGGCTATTTGGATGGATAGCGCCATACCCAGACAGCTTAATGGGGATGCGGTGCGGTTGCGCCAAGTTCTGCTGAATCTGGTCAGCAATGCCATTAAATTTACCGAAGCAGGGAGCGTGCTGATTCATGTCCTGTTGCAGTCTGAAACTGACCAAACGGTTAAAATTCGTTTTGCAGTCAAAGATACGGGCATTGGCATTGCCCCAGATTTGCAACCCAAGCTATTCGAGCCATTCGTACAAGGAAATACACCCGCTGCTCACAAATACGGAGGCACCGGTCTGGGGCTTTCGATTTGCCGGAAATTTGTCAAGTTGATGAGGGGTGAAATTGCTCTAGAAAGCAATCTCGGTGAAGGCTCAACCTTTTGGTTTACGGCTGAGTTTGGTAAATCTCAGATCAGCGAACCCAACCCAGTTCCTGTCGAGTTAGCTGGCTTGAAATTATTGGTTGTTGATGGTAGTTCTCTGGTGCGTCAGTCTGTGATTTATCTGGCTCGCACTTGGGAGATTGAGGTTGACGAGGTGGAAACGACTGCTGCCGCACTAACTGCTTGGGAAATGGCGGAAGCCCGAAACCAGCCCTATGATATTGTCCTGGTTGAAGAAAACCTTCTGGATGCAGAGAGTGTGGCATTTCTGCGAGTCATGCACAAGAGTTCAACTCACTCTCAGACTAAATTCCTGCTGATGAGTGGTATGAATAAGCGCCAAAGGGCAGAGCAGCTTTTGAAGTTGGGAAACTTTAGCTATCTAGTCAAACCCATTACTCCTTCGCGCTTGCTCACAAGTCTGGTTTGGGCGTTGGGATTATCGGTAACGCAGAATTTAGCCCTAGGAGCAAGGGTTGAGAGTTCTAACAGTTCTACCCCAATTCCTTCTGACAAAGAGGGTTTTGAGACACCTACTCTATCTGTTTCTATTCTATTGGCAGAAGATGACCCCATCAATCAACAAGTTATTCTTGGTCAACTGAACCTTTTGGGGTATCGAGCCGATTGTGTTACTGATGGACAAGCCGTTCTCGACCGACTGGCTCAAGATGATTACGATATTGTCTTAATGGATTGCCAGATGCCGATATTAGATGGCTATGAAACTACCCGGTTGCTGCGCTATCACGAGCAGTCAGACCGACACACGGTTGTTATTGCTCTAACGGCAAGTGCAATGTCAACGGATCGGGATAAATGTCTGGCAGTGGGTATGGATGATTATATCAGCAAACCGGTGGAATTAGAAGCCTTAGGAAATATTGTGCGGCGATGGACGAATCTGACGCTACCTAAGGATTGGATGAAGCCTACTGACTCAACTGCTCAGGCGAAACCCGCTCGTTTTCCTGCCAGCCCCACCCTTAGCGAACCCGACTGCCCCATCGATTTAGAGCGTCTTAGCCAACTGTTTAAAAATAAACCTGACTATCAGCAAAAGTTTCTCACAATTTTTATCAAAGAAGCCCAAAATAGAATAAACGGTATTCGTGAAGCGATCGCTACTGAAGATTTTGCCAGTATCCAGCAGCAAGCTCACCGCCTCAAGGGTTCTAGTGCGAATGCTGGTGTGTGGCAAATGCCAGAAATGGCACAGCAGTTGGAGTGGTTAGCCCAAGAAAAATGTCTGGAGACAGCAGTAGAGTTAGTCGAAGCACTTCAACATTGTCTTGAGGGAGTTCGAGTTTTTCTTGAGGGACAGAAACGTTGAGGGGGGTAGAAAGGGAGTAGGGAATAGGGAATTCAATAAGCAAAGGAAACCTAGAAACGTCGAGGAAAGCCGTCTCCTAGGAAGATGTTATTTTCTACCCATGGAAATCTGAACCTTTAACTTCTGGGCTAATTCTTCCCCAACTCCCTATTCCCTATTCCCTATTCCCTATTCCCTATTCCCTATTCCCTATTCCCTATTCCCTATTCCCTATTCCCTATTCCCTAGTGTAGGCTTATTAGTCAGGAATTTGATTGGGCAATCCTGCAATCCCTACCCTCTACCTATGACTGAAACAATTCTCCCCACTCGCGGGCAGTTGGAAAGAACGCTCTCACAGCGAATTCAATCGTTATACCGTGAATACCTAGGACATCAACCCAGTAAAATCACAGCGACTATCGATAGAGAGAGAATCACGATTCTGATTGAGAATGCCTTAACCCAACCCGAACAACTCTTGGTTGAACGGGGACAGGAAACGCTGACTGAACAGGTACGAGTCGATTTAGAGCAAGCAATCGAGCATCCGTTAAGGGACTTGATTGAAGACGTTGTGGGGGTAAAAGTTGTTGATCTACTCAGCGATACTACCCTTAAAACAGGCAGAACTGGCACTATTGCTGTTTTAGCAGATGTGCCAAAATTTCGCAATTATACACCCAAATCCCCAACGAACAAGGCATCGTAATGGTATCAACAAGGGATCTCGAAGTGGCATAGTGGCACTGGCACTAGAAGAATTTATCCGTCTTCTGTCACTCTGGGAAAATAAAAATCCCAGCCAACGGATGAAAGTCAAACCTCATGGACAAAAGAGCGATCGCTCCAGAGACAGGCTAAGTCCTTCCGCTTTACATATACTTGAGCTAAGGGAATTCTGGGTTGAATCATGCATTTAACAATTACCAACGACAGAATCGACTTACCTCCAGGTGGAGAGGTAATTCTGCGCCATCAAACCTGGTTGGACTATGAGAAACTATTGGAGAGTCGCCAAGACAAGGCAGCTATCAAGATTTATTTCGACGTAGAAACTCAAGAAATTCGCATCATGGCTCCCTTACCAGGACATGGAAAGAAATCCGATACCCTCTCGGATTTGGTAAAGGCTCTCTTGCGACACCAAGGACAAGATTGGGATAGCTTCGATCCAATTACGCTGAAACGATTTGAGCAGGCTGGACTGGAGCCAGATTCCTGCTTTTACATTCAAAACCGTCAAGCTATTTTAGGCAAAGAACGGATAGATTTAGAAATCGATCCGCCTCCCGATTTGGCACTTGAGATAGATCTAACCTCATCCACGAAACCTGAAGATTATCAAGGAATTGGTGTCCCTGAACTCTGGATCTATCGGCGTAAAGTGCTATATCTTTATCTGTTTGATGGACAGCAGTATCAACAAAGCCCTAACAGTCTCACGTTTCCTGGAATTCCTGTAAAACAACTTATCCCAAACTATGTAGAGCGTGCTTGGGAAGCAGGTTCCAGTATTGCACTGAGAGAGTTTGAAAATAAATTGCGAGAACAACAGTAGAGCTAGGCATTACCAGTCTTGCAACTTATTAGATTGTATTTGCCTGCAATTTTAGCGTCATCAATCAGGTAACAGAGCAACAGAAGATTGCTTACGCTTTTCCTGACTTATGGAATAAGTTCTTACAGAGTGGGAATCAGAAAGGCGATCGCCTAGGAGGGTAGTGTAAGATGTGAGTTGACTGAATCCTAGTATTCAGCGTATCAGCGCCATCCAGCAAGATGAATGGGAGCCTTTTCTAGAAGAGGCAATTGAGGCGGCGATTCGTCCGGCAAGTGTGGAAGTTATGGAGGGTGCCTATAATTCCTTTCAACTCTCTGAGTTGGTGGATAGAACGCAGATAATTATCACGGCTCAGAGATTGCTCGATTTAACCTATGAACATTCGGCAAAGATGTTACCAGGAATAATTGATGAGAGTTTAGTTCAGTTACCCGGTGGAGAAGAGTGGAAAGAGGGTAAGCGATCGCATTAGTATTAAAGTACAGAGTTATTCCAACTGTTCCAATAATTGACTAACCGATAAAACGGGTACGGTTGCATTAGAAAAATCCTCTGTATCACGAGTAATAATTGCATCTAAGTTTTGAGCCATTGCACAAGCAACCTGTACAGCATCTTCAAAATCTCTTATCCCAGAGGTTAAAGCTACCTCCAATACAGCGCGATTCACTGGGCAAATTTCCATCACTGCCAGTGTAATAGAGATGACTTGCCTTGCCTGCTCAATACTCTGAGTTTGTTTTCTAGCAATGTAGAAGATATCAGTTAGCGTTGTTGCCGTAACATAACCAATAACCTGCTCAGAACCGATCGCCTGAAACAATAATTCTGCATCTTGCAAAAACGGCTCTCGTTCCAGTAAATAATCTAAAATAACATTAGTATCGATCAGGACTCTCACTGGATATATTTCTCCACCCGACGTTCTTCCAAGATTGCCTGAATTTGAGCATCAGTTGGTGGTGGCTGATCAGTTTTCAACAATCCTCGCATCTGGTTGATCAGGGTTTTTCGCTTGAGTTGTGGATTGAGGGTATCTTGCAGAGATTGAATAATCGCATTGACGAGTGCAAGGCGATCGTTCACGGATAACTTGAAAGCCTGTTCTTTGAGTTCTTGTAACGACATGGGAATGACTCCAGCTTTCCACAGATGCCAGTAATTATAGTGTGGGCGATTCCCTACGGGATAGCTAACGCTTCACGCACCTCCCCTCTTGGGCAACGAAAAGAGCGATCGTGGCGAGACAAGCTGCACCACAATCTTCTTCACTATGTTGTTGGACGCAGGCATATTTCATTAGGAAGGCTGATTAACTATCGATAACTGCCCTGTGAGATTAAGATTCATCTACCATTTCTAAAATCTGATTGTATAGGGTTGGAGATACTCTAAACTCTGATGTGGCAATCAAAGCATCGATCAACGGCTTGACGGAAACGATTAGATTTTGGTGTTTCGCCTCAATTAAAATACCCAGCAATCCGGTAATCCTCAAGCCCAAGCGATCGGCTTCTGTTCGACCACGACGCTCATCAATTAACAGTAAATCAGCACCGAGTTCCAAGGCAAGAGCAATCGCCTCCGATTCTCCAGGATCTAACTTTACCTCGTTTAGAAGATGCCCAACTACCTCACGGTTAACCACTTGCCTAACGTCCAGCCAGGAAGCCAATTGAACTTCAAAAGTTCCGGGAACAGAAGGATCTATATCTGTCAGTTCACGATACACAGCTTCGGGAATGATGACTCGATCGTAGAGTTGGGGCAAAAGCTGTAGGTGTTGAATTGCTGCCAAATTTGTGATTGCCGAGGTATCGCTGATGACGATCAAAGCCGTCCTAACTCCCGCAAGTTTTTTAAATCCAATTCAAAGTCTTCAACGTCGTAAGAGTAGAGCGGAATTTTGCGCTGCTTGAGAAGTTGGCGAAAGTCGTTGGGTTGCATCTGTGCTAGTCGGCTGGCATATCCCAGTGTTAAGTAACCTGTTTGGAACAGGTATAGTGCAATTTCCTGGCGAAACTCACTTGGGGTAAGCCTAGACGCTTGTAGGATTTCGTCTGAAATAACGATACTCATCGCACAATTGCCTTATCAGTTGTATTTCTAAGGGTAGCCCAAGAACTTACTATAGCGGTTCTCAATTACATGAGGTACAGTCTTATTCCCTACTCCCTGCCTTCATCAGGGTGTACCTCACAACCCTGAGAAATGCTATATATGGCTTCAGTGTTACCTTATACAAAAAGCAAGGTAGGCGATCGCCCATCCTGCCCGAACTAGGTTGGTGCGTTTGTCCAATGGACAACGCACCCTACAAGATTAGCGATCGCACTGGAGCAACGATAAGAGCGATCGCTCCCACCCAGCGAGGAAAAGCTAACTAAACTGTTAATTTGGATTGCTGGATACAATATTGATACAATTGGTGCGTTTGTCTGATGGACAACGCACCCTACAAATTGGCGATCGCACTCTCTAAACGAAAGTCCTACTCCTCAAGTCTCAATTGTTAATCTACCTTTACAAGTGAGTTTACCCGTACTTGTGTCTAACTCGGCGGTTCCCTGACAAATAACTTGTCCTTCCTCCGGTTCCGGTTCTAATTCTTCTATTGTAAAATCAAATTGCTGTGGATAAATTGAAGAATTTATTGAAACTTGAATCGATTTTCGTTCAATAAATTGAGATTGGATGGGAAGTCTCATTTTTTACTATTCTCCTACATGAAAAATTGGACATGAAGATAACACGAAAAATTCTCTAACAGTAGAGACTCGTTATCTAACAAACCACGATCGCACTCTCCCCACACTCATTGAACACACATCACTCACATCAACTGTGAAGCGATAAACTTTCCTGGCTTGTTGAAACACTCATCTGGGAATGAAAAATGTTAACACCTCCAGCCGCATCTCCTCACCCACCGCCCAGAAACTCGCAGATAACGCCAACTGCACAAATAGCGGCAACGCCGAGGCGAATTAGGATTAGAATGAACTTGAGAAGGATAAACTGCACTGATTGCAATAGGTCTTACAGAGGTATTGCTCCCAACACTCTCTGATTGAATAGGAAGTCTCATCTTTGTTTTCTCCTGAAAATTGTAGTTGTTCTAGAATGATAAAGAATTCATGAGATTCACTACCGCACAAACCACGATCGCACTCTCCCCACACTCACCGGACAAACATCACTCACATCGACTGTGAAGCGATAGCATTTCCGGGCTTGTTGAAACACTAGTCTGGGATTAAAAAACGTCAGCTTCACATCCCAGCACTCAGAACCCGGACGGCACAGAGGACTGGGTTCTACCTCTATCGTGTCGAGATCCATCTCCTCTCGAATGGCACATTCAAAGATGCGTTCCGCATTAAGAGCATTCGTGGCTGAGTAATTGATGGCTCGTTCTTGAGGAGTTATCCCCAGATTCCGCAGTTCGTAATAAATCTTCTCCAAGAAGTTTGTAACCCCTTGGGCTGCTGACTCATCGGGTTCACTCCCACATATCACTTCAATCAATGCTGATGTTGTCCAGCTATACATACAGCGAAGCGTCGGCAGAATGATAGGGACAACTCGCCCGGACATCAGCATTACTTGTCCTGTGATTATACCAGGAACTGAAATGCGCTCAACACCTTCTTCTAATTGCTCCCTGAGAAACTGTCGCAACCGTTCATATCCCTGTGCCGCATAAGCACCTTGAGGTTGAATGGCGTAGACGGGTGTTGTATCCCAGTTCACCGTCCAAAGAATGGATTCTGTGTCCCAAGGATTTTCATCCAAATATGCCAACAGTTGCCGAGGATCTTGAGGATTCGCCCCCTCACCCATGTGTTGTTGGATCGAGTCCCGACGGGCTTCGGTGCCGAAGTCATAGCCTACCTGTCCTAAAGCATAGACCAACTGTGCTGGTGCGCTACTGCCACCCTCACAACTACACGCCGCAGGAGATATCGCACTGGGATTCGCCTGAGCTTGCGACTGAGGTGGTGAACCTTGAATTTGTACGGGTTGAGGCATCACCTCAGAAGATGGGGGAGTGTAGGTTGCTGCTTGCACGGCAGGGATTTGAGGTTGAGCTGAAAGTGGCGGTTGATTCGTCACTTTAATTGGTGCAGATTCAACCGTTGCTGATTCTTCTAGATTTTCATCCATAGTTTCTCCCTGTTGAAGAATAATTGACATGGCTCCTCTAACGTTGAGACGACCTGCTAAAATACGACGACAATCAGGAGCGGGTTGAGTGTCACAAGCGATCGCACTTTGCAAAATGGCAGCCCGAACCGCTTGAGGGTTGGGGGTTTGATCTTGTTTTACCTGGAGACTCAGCAGTAGAGCGGCAACACCGGAAACAATTGCCGTCGCGTAACTCGTACCCGTGTGGGCTGTAATCCCTCCTCCCACCTTTGCACCCGCGATCGCTTCACCGAGGGCTAAAATACCTTGAGTCTGATACTTTTCTCCCCAATTGCTAAAGTCCAACGGTGTACCTTCGGCATTCATTGCCCCCACCGCCAGAACCGAGGGAATCGCTCCAGGGATATGGAGACAGTCACATCCATCGTTGCCGACTGCCGCAATAATCAGAATGTTTTGCTCTGCACAATGGCGAACCGCATTTGCCAGAAGTGGATCGGCTTCTCCACTAGGAGTTAGTTGTCCACCGCTAATGTTGATGATGTGAACACCCTGATTGGCAGCTAAAAGTATCACTCTGGCTAAATCAATCTGGGAGCAAGGTGCAATTGAGTTGTCTTTTCCATCGGTGAAGATGGGAATCGATAAACCCCGACACTGAGGAGCAATGCCTTGAACGCCTCCATCATGCTGACCGAAAATAATACTGGCAACATGGGTGCCATGCTGAGTGGCTAAACCTTGGCTAGCAACCTTCGGGACAAGGGAATCTAGCTGAGTGAGTTTCGCACCTGCAAGACTGGGATGGGAGTGATCCACACCTCCATCCAGAATCGCGGTGAGAATCTGTTCGTTGCCCAGTGTTACTTCCCAGAGTTCTTGTAGTCCGGGAATGACGGAGGCGATGTTGGAATTAGCCACTGTAGTCATGGGGAACGATCCTATGCTCTACTGTTGATCATCCAACGGTTGCCAGAGTTTGGGATTGATCATGCTCAACAGTTCCTCATCTTCATAACATCCTTTGTGAAAAATGAATCAAGATTCAGTGGCTCGACTGAGTTAGATTCAACCTTATTACATCAACCCGAAGAAGTCTTGCACAATCGTGCTATTTGTACACATTCTTGCTATGAGTTAATAAATCGTGTTGGAGTTACTCCCGTCAAACGCTTAAAGTGACGGTGGAGATGGCTTTGATGAGAGAAGCCACAGTCTACAGCAATTTCCCCCAAACTCAAACCGCCTTTTCTGAGCAATTGTTTAGCCCGCTCGACTCGGCATTGAATCACATATTGGTAAGGACTCAGCCCAGTGGATTGTTTGAAGAGGCGGCAAAAATAGTAGCGACTCAGCCCCAAATAACCTGCGACTTCATCAAGGCAAATATCTTCTGCTAAGTGAGCGTTAATATAGTCCATCGCTTGCTTAAACTGACAGGGCGATAAACCGCCTGTATGCCATTTACACTTGGGTTTACGAGCGGTATAGTTTCGCAGTAGGTGAACCGCCAAAAAGGTTGCTGCTGATTCTGCATAGAGCTTACTGCCGGAGCCATTCCTCTCCAGCTCTCCTTTCAACGCGATTCCCAAGTGATAAATCAGCGGATCGGTGATTTGAGGATAGCAGACTAACTCAAACTGATCTGGATCAATCAGCTCATGCGCTGCATGATTGATAAAGTTTGGTTCAAAACTTAACTGAATAGCCTCAAGCTCTTCATCCCACCGACATTGCCAAGTTTTTCCCATCGGTGAAATGCACAGATCCCCAGGATGGAATATAAGATCGCTTTTTTTCCCCTCAATCCTTTGCTCCACCGCAAGCCCATTGACTGTAGGAATTGTAATCAAGTGTTGCTGACAAGTAGATTCTGGCACTTCAAACGACGGTAACCGATGGAATTCAAGATACATTCCTTGCCATTGTGCGGAATGGCTTGATAGTAAAGAGGGAATGGGAACCGCCTGTGAAAGAGCTTTCTCCTTGGAGAGATCGAGAGTGTAGGACTGAGTTTGCATGGTCTGATTCATCCTTAATCATTCTTAACTAAGTAGTCTTGCTACAAACTCAGAAACTGCTTGGGTGTTACCCCAGTTAACCGCTTGAAGTGGCGATGGAGGTGGCTTTGATGAGTAAATCCACAAGCAACTGAAATGTCTGCGAGGCTCAAATCACCTTTTTTGAGCAGGTATTTTGCCCGCTCAACTCGGCATTGAATCACATATTGGTACGGACTCAACCCAGTAGATTGTTTGAATAGGCGGCAAAAATAGTAGCGACTCAGCCCTAAATAACCTGCTAGTTCATCAAGACAAATCTCTTCTGCCAAATGATCGTGAATATAGTCCACCGCTTGCTTAAGCTTACAGTGCGATAAACCGCCTTCCTGCCTCTGGCAACAGGGCTTTACGGTGGAGTAATGCTGTAGCAGGTGAACTGCTAAGAATGTTGCCGCTGATTCTGCATAGAGCTTACTGCCAGAGCCATTCCTCTCCAGCTCAGTTTTTAGAGCGATCGCTATTTGATGAATGAGCGGATCGGCTTGGATAAAGTGCGGCACTAGCTCGATGATATCTGGATCGACTAATTCAGGAGCAGCATAGTTGATCAACTCAGGCTCTAGGATTAAATGAATCCCCTCAAATTCTTGCTGCCATCGATACCGACGGGGAAGGCTTAAAGGGGCAACATTGATATCGCCTGCCTGAAATGAAGTCGCCTGAGTCTTTCCCTCTACAATTTCCTCAACCTCAACGCCGTATCGAGTTGGAATCGTAATGATATGTTGCTGGTAGGAATATTCAGGGACTTCCATCGGAGGCTGACACTGAAACTCAAGATACATCCCGTTCCATTGAGCTTGATGGCTTGAGAGTAAAGAGGGACGAGGAAAATATTGTGCAATGGAGTCTCCTTGGGCGCAGTCAAGAATTAGCGGCTTCTCCTGCATGATATTTGATTACTTGAGAGTTTCTCGAACGCCAATTTATATTACATACACAACTGATCAGGAATTCGCTGGATAACTTCCTCAACCGCTTCAGGGGGATTTTCTAAGCTGTAGACTTCCTGAAAAACATCCGACCAAAGTCCCTTTTGAGCAAAGTAATTGGCTCTAGCCAAAGCCGTTTCTTCCGGGGTAGCGCCTTGTTCCTTGAGTTCCTGTTCCAAAATGATTAATCGTACCCGGATACGATCGCGTTCCTCATCATCCATGACTTTAAACGGAACGAAAAGCTTAGGTATTGAGTCACTCTCCTGATCAAAAATCAGCCATTGGTAAATTTGACCGGGTTGTAAAGGTTCTCCAGTATAGGCAACGGGGTTATCTGCTGACGCCACAGCTTGACTCCAGAGAATATCCTCGCTACCTGAGAGACGCACGCCAATTTTACCCACATTTCCCTGCCAAATGAATAAAGGGCGATCGCTCCAAACTTCTGTATTAGTGTTTGCGCTTAACGGTGCGATCATACATAAATCTCCCCGTGCAATACCTTGTCCGGGTGTTCCTGGAGGTGGGTTATCTTCTTGGCGTTGGAAGAAGTCCTGAAATATCTTCTGCCAAGCACGAAACCGATTGGTTTGTGCCGTGGCTGTTAATGAGGATTGGATGGGCAAACCAGAAACCACTATCCCTGTCACTAATAAAGTAGATAATACCCAGTTGAGCTTAGACATGAGATTTGCTCTCTAATAAGTTTAGGAGAATGTAAGTCCAAAATGCCGTTGCAGGTATGAACCAAGGTAATAGTACTGCCCCAGTAACGTAAACTTGTAAGCTAGCCAGTCCGTAAATTACCGTGACGCCCGTCATCAGTAGTATCCATTTGCCTTTTCCAGAAGGGAAGAAAATGAGCAAAAGCCTATCTTTCTTTTGGCGTTTTCCTTTTACCTGCTCAAATGCCAGTACTGTTCCTTTTCCCAATAAGACGGCAATTCCCAGCAACCAAAGATCAGGAATCGGTACAACCAACCGCTGAGTTAAGAAATGATGGGTTAGGTAGGCGTGAACTTCACCACCAGGAAACACCTGACGCCTATCTGGTGGATTCTCCTGAGAACGCCAGTAAGCTAGAGCTTTTGGTACTGGAAAATTATCCTCTCCCTCTGCGCCAGCACCCGCTTCGCCATAGCCTCCTGCTGCAATAATGACAATCGGCTGCTGATTAGAGTCGAGTTTTAAAGAATTTATTGGCTCTTCCAGCAATTGCCAAGCTGGGAGGCGTTCATAAACGCGATTGGGAGGAATTGAGAAGTCAATAATCGGGTGCAGCCATCTCTGATGGTATTGATAAGAAAGGTTAGTTAGAGGCTGCAAACGTGCTGTAGGAGAAAAAATTTCTTTATAATCCTCACCCGTCGTATCACTGACATAGGCTTTCAGTTCAGATAGCCAGTTCATTGAAGATTGTAACTGGGGTTGAGGCGGTTTATTCGATTGCTCGAAGTTGAGCTGATAGGCTAACGCCAGGAGATAGGAAAACGGCAAGTTCCGAGAATCGGAATACTTCCTCGGTACTAAAGTTATGTGGGATATCTGATTCCCGAAAAGAACCATGACATCACCTTGCAAACTCCAATTGGGATTGGCAAACTCGGGCAGTATCTCAAACCAACCTCCCCCATCTTTACGTTTAGTTCCAAATACCAGCCAACTTCTTGGCTTTTCCACAGCAGCGCTGAAGGATTCAGCCAGTTTTTGGTCGTTTTCCTTTTGATAGCGATCGAGAAGATAATCAATACCGATCACTTTGGTATTACTCTCGGTTAGCTTGTCAACGATTTGCGCCAGATAGCGGCGATTCATGGGTTTGGGGTCAGAAATTCCTGCTTTTTTGATAGACTCTTCATCAATCTGCACTAACAGAACAGGGGGTTGCTGGGTTGTTGGGACTTGATTAGTAAGCTGGCGGTAGTATGCTTGAGCTAGTACCCGTTGCTCTAACAAAAAGTCTTGCACTGGTAGTTGCCAGCTTGCAAAGACTAAGGCTGCTAATGCGATCGCTTCTTTTTTCGTCGGCAACCAGCGCTTGAGCTTTTCCTTGACTCCAAAGGGTTCGATCCGAAACGGTGGCGCGTCGGCATGACGAAATAGAGACGGAATTAGGTAAGCGCTGGGGTAGGTGAGGTGCTTCTCTAATTTGAGATACTGACACGCAGCTAGTAGTGATTCATGAACATCCTTATGCTGTGCCAGATGCTGGAGAAACTGCACCAAAAACTCTTGGGCGACTTGGTTGTGAATCGGTTCCCGCATCACCGCCACCTGACTCAATCCCAGATCGATCAGGGCATTCGCCAAGCTGAGTCCGTTGCAGGAGTTGAATAGAGCAAACTGCAACCCCCGCTCCTTAGCGGTTTTGAGGGAGCGTTCGAGTTCGCTCAAGCTCAGGGAAACGCCGGGAGCGATCGCTAATTCTCCACCCGTCAGTACTGTTTCGTGACTATGACCTGCGAATAATAATACATCCCAACCTTGTTCATCTATAATAGTATTGACAATTTCCCTTTTTAATAAATCTGCTTCTTTTCCCGGTTGCCAGCCGATAAACTGAACATCTGCGACTGAAAAGAGCGATCGCACAGCGTCCCTATCCGCTTGGAAATTCAAGCCCGTATCATCTCCCAAAATCGCTAAAACCCGCGCCCGACGTCGCCAAGTTTTGGAAGTCACCGTTACCCCTTGAACAATCCCAGGTGTGCGAACAATCCGAATTCTACCGGCTGCGGCAAACTCCGTTCCTATCTCCCACGCTTCCCACGGCAACCGTGATACTTCTATGGGATTGCAGGTTAGAAACACTTCAACTGCAAGTAAACTTCCTTCCTGTTCCCCATCCCTAGCCGTTTGAGCAATGCGAGAACGAATTTCAAACAACTCAGCACTACGCAACCATTGATGAAATTCATACAAAAGCTTGGCTTCTGCCTGCACCAGTTTGGCGTGCCAATCAACAGGCGGAGCAGCAAAGCTGCCAATATTAGACACTCGCCCCCGCAACGCCTGCTTGTAAAAACTCAGATAAACTGCACTCCACTCTTGATACAGTAGTGTAAGATTCTCTGGATACGGAAGAGTGACACTGATTTGCTGCCCTCGTCCCCAAGACAGCTCAAACAGGCAGGCTTGTTCGACTCGCTGAACTTTGAGATAGAAAACACAGGTGTTCTGAATCATATCGATTTAGGCGTCACTAAAACCCTATGCAGCTCGGATAGGGGCTGGAGAAAGTTCTAGTTAAGCAAATTAGAGGATGATTGGTTTAACTGGCTATATCTCTCACCGATGAGGAAGCTATGCACTTTTCTGGTGCAGTCGAGTTAGGAGTAGGGAATGGGGAATGGGGAGTAGAGAGTGAGTAAGAAAACTCAATATACCTCACTAGGTTGGGAACCGCTATATCAGGTTTTTCACATAAAATTCTTAACGACTTCTCATCTTTCAACTCATTGATCCAGCTAAAATAATCTTATCTTCCCCAAACCTCCCATTTCTTCAAGCCAATCTAAATGAGTTGTAGAATATACTATTCCCTACTCCCCATTCCCTATTCAAGGCTTGATCAACTGGTTAATCAGCAACTAAATGAGAGATCATGAAGAAGCGGCATCTTGTACAGACTGGTGCAACACTAGTCGGTATAGCATGGTTATCACGTTATTTACCTGGGAGAACAAAAGTTATGGCAACGTCAAATAGTGAGTTTCAACTCACCAAAACTGAAGAAGAGTGGCGTAAAATTCTAACGCCGGAACAGTTCTCCGTACTGCGCAAACACGGTACTGAACGCGCCCACACCAGTCCCCTGGATAAGCAATATGGCAAAGGCACTTATGTGTGTGCGGCGTGCGACTTACCACTGTTTTCGTCGGAAACCAAATTTAATAGCGGTACGGGGTGGCCCAGTTTCTTTGCCCCCATTGAGGGTGGAATCGGTACATCGGTAGACAAGTCGTTTTTTATGACCAGAATTGAAGTGCATTGCAGTCGCTGCGGTGGGCATTTAGGTCATGTGTTTGAAGACGGACCTAAACCAACGGGTCAACGCTACTGCATGAATGGTGCTGCCCTGAAGTTTAAAGAAGGGTAATTTTACAGAGCATCACCAGTGGGTGCAAAAGTGCGATCGCTTCGTCTTAAACAGAGTAGGAATGCGATCGCACTCATTCAAGTCTAGGATTGTGTTGAATTTCTGTCTTCTCTGTTCAGATGAATTCTAAAAACCTGAAGCTCACCTGGGAACAATACGGCTACATTATTTTCCCCGACTTTATTGATGAAACCGAGAGAACTTCCTTAAAACAAATCTGCGATCGCATCCTCAATCAAATCATTGCTGATGATAAACGCTACGAAAACACCACCAACATCGCTTTTCTCACTGAGCCGAACTATTTTATCCATCACCACCAAGATTTACTCAAACTCTTAGAATTTATCGCCGCACCTCGTATTTTATCCATTCTGACTCAGATTTCCGGTCAATCCCCCCTATTTCACAACACTCAGTACTTCTACAAACCAAAACAGAAATCTTGGGATGGCATTTGGCATCGAGATACTCAGTTTAATGCACCCTATTCAGAACTAGAACAACAGCGAATGAGTCAGATGA
Organism: Coleofasciculus sp. LEGE 07092; assembly: GCF_015207375.1. GTDB lineage: Bacteria > Cyanobacteriota > Cyanobacteriia > Cyanobacteriales > Coleofasciculaceae > LEGE-07092. The sequence continues at coordinate 17,906 of NZ_JADEWY010000123.1, forward strand.
CGGGTGTTCACTTTCGGGTTGCTTTTGAAGATGATACTCGTCTAGAATATGTCCCAGGCTCTCATCAGCGTTGGGATACTGAAGCTGAATTGACTATCCGCAAAGGCAATAATCCGACCCAATCTGAAATGCCAGGGCGAGAGAGAATTGAGTTGAAAGCGGGTGATGCCTGTTTATTTCATGCCTGGGGAATTCATCGGGGTACATATCGAGCCGAAATTCCTAGAAGCACTTTCGATATTATTTATGGCTGGGGAGGTTTGTGTGACTGGGGTATTCCTAAACCCACCTGTTTTGCAGATCTATCCCTCCTCGAAGAATTAAGCAATACCGCCAAGATATTCTATCAAAATTTTATAGAAACCTATCAATCTTATTGGATGACCAGTTAATTCTAGTAATAGGAAACTATTTTATTTTATAATTAATCATTACCCTGAGTTATAAATACTGAATTATTCTAGTTTGTATTACTATTGATTTAGACAGAAAGTTTGATAAGTTAAAGAGGAACATCATGTCTGAAGCGTTTACACCTGAAGTGAGCGATCGCATTTGCAAGCACATGAACGAAGACCATGCAGATGCTATAGCGCTCTATGCCCGGACATTTGGCAATTCTCCCGATACAGAATCAGCCCAACTGGTTTCTATTGATGCTGGGGGAATGAATTTAATGACACAAGTCAACGGCACATCCGCCCCCCTGCGCATTGAATTTGATCGTCCCCTGAAAGATTCTGAAGACGCTCATCACACGTTAATTGACATGGTTAAGGAAGCCAGAGCGAGTTTGAAATCAAATTAAGCTTTGTTCATGGTTCAGAGTTTAGGGCTTAGGCACAGACTCTAAGTCAGCCGATAACAATAACAGTAGGGGAGTTGGCTGCGCTTGTGCGATCGCCACCCTACCAGTCTTCCTTGTGACTGTGCCAAAATTAACCTAAGTGTCTCAGATTTTATGAGCAATGGCTTGGGTAGCAGGACAGACGTTGCAGGATGGTAAGTTGTGGTGTGGGGAAGGAACTTTTAGCGTTTGGCCCGAACCCGGAAGAACTATTCTCTCGCGGCGAGACTTGTAAGCTATAGTCCAATAGTTCCGGAGGTTCAAAAGGATTTCCCAAAAATAGGCGAGGAAAAGCGATCGCGTTTTGGAAAAAACTGCGTCAGTTATCTTTTTATCAAGATGAGGTTCTACAAGCAGCATAAAGTGCTGTTTTTTCGGAATGTCTATACTTGGCAAAACAGAGGTAAAAAGGGAACTGATGTAGTAGATAATCATGTCCTGGTAGAGTTCATTAAAATTACACTAACCAATAGCTTATGTCGAAGATGTGGATGGTAATTGGTTGGAAAAGTGGGGTGAAGACGAAGAAGATAATCACTCCTCTATGTGGCGAGTAATCGCTACAGTCATAGCAGCTAGCAGAAGCAACAAAAGCGGCACTATCTCGCCAATTCTGTGGTTGCAGCTTCTAGCTGGGTAAATTTTGCGTAAGCCCTGACCTTTACAAGATTAACATAACGCCAATCAAGGTTAATCACGTCAAAATCGCCCCACCCATTAACTTAGAATACCGATACTCCAACTCCGCCTGCATCAACGGCAAACCCTCCAGTGCCTCATCCCGAAGTATAATCTTCTCCGCCGCATCCCGCGCCAAATTCAACACATCCTGGTCTTCTACCAAACTCGCCAACGCAAAATCCGCCAACCCCGACTGCCGTTTCCCCAACACTTCCCCCGGACCCCGGAAGCGCATATCCATCTCCGAAATAAAAAACCCATCCTGAGACTGTTCTAACACCCCCAAACGCTGACGCGCAGTATCCGTTTTCGAGCCACTCATCAGCAAGCAGTAAGACTGATGC
>NZ_JADEWY010000124.1 GCF_015207375.1 Coleofasciculus sp. LEGE 07092
CCTCCCCCACCGCCTCAAGATGAATCCCAGCAAGAGCAGGAGGAACAGGAGGAGAAAGAGGAGGAAGAGCAAGAGGAAAAAGAGCAGGAACCGCCTACCATTCCAGAAGAATTTGTCTTTGATCCAGAAGGAGTCGTTCTTGACCCCACTGTACTTTACTTTGCTCAGATGGCGCAGCGACAGGGGAAGTCGGGAACTCGTAGTATTATTTTCTCAGAAGATAGAGGGCGGTATGTGAAACCAATGCTACCGAAGGGAGCAGTTAAGCGCATTGCTGTAGATGCTACCTTGAGAGCAGCCGCACCGTATCAGAAGGCACGACGGGAACGACACGAGAGCAGGGGAGCAGGGGAGCAGGGGAGCAGGGGAGCAGGGGAGAAATCCTCAAACCGAAGCCGCCGAGTTTATGTAGAGTCGGGCGATTTGCGATCAAAGCGGTTAGCTCGGAAAGCGGGAGCATTGGTGGTATTTGTGGTGGATGCTTCTGGCTCAATGGCGTTGAACCGGATGCAGTCGGCAAAGGGTGCGGTGATGCAGTTGCTAACAGAAGCGTATCAAAACCGCGACCAAGTATCGTTGATTCCGTTTCGGGGTGAACAGGCAGAGGTACTGTTACCGCCCACTCGTTCGATTGCTTTAGCGCGAAACCGTTTGGAGCGATTGCCTTGTGGGGGGGGGTCGCCCTTGGCACATGGTTTGACTCAGGCAGTGAGAGTAGGAATGAATGCCAAAATGTCTGGGGATATTGGTCAAGTGGTGATTGTCGCAATTACCGATGGACGGGGGAATATTCCCTTGGCGCGATCGCTTGGTGAACCGATGGTAGAGGGAGAAAAGCCTGATATTAAGGGAGAGTTGTTAGACATTGCAGGTCGAATTCGAGGGTTGGGGATTCAGTTGTTGGTTATTGATACGGAGAATAAGTTTGTTTCCACGGGTTTTGCTAAGGAGTTGACAAAGCAGGCGGGTGGGAAGTATTACCATTTACCGAAAGCCACGGATCAGGCAATTGCGGCGATGGCGAAGAGTGCGATCGCCGATATGAAATCGCGGTGATTGTTAGACGGCTAGAGGTTTAAATTCCCAGGTAAATCCCCGACTTCTTAGAGAAGTCGGGGATTTCAGCTCTTGTTTTTATTCAGTATATTTACAAAACTTAATATTCCTAATACTATCAATGATGTTGTTTACTTCTAGTTAGATATGGAAGCAATTCATCAAAGCATTCGATTGAACTACGCTCGGATTTCTGAAAGCCTTCAAGCTGAACTGATTTTTCTGTCTGAACTTTCAGAACTGACACATGATGAACGATTCAGGCAGTCTATTACTGAGGTGATTTACAGCCTCAATGATTTGTCAGATACTGTGAATCTGCAACGGCGATATCTGAATCCTCGTGCTTAATGCTGAGTAGCGGTTAGTTTATTCAGCTTTTGTTTACCCCCCTAACCCCCCTTATTAAGGGGGGAATAAGAGGATGATAATATTTCTCTTTATTCCCACATTTGAATGTAGGAAGGGAGGCTAGGGAGGTTAACAAAGGTTGAGATTTGCACCCGTTGCATTATTCGCTGGGAAAAGGTTGAGATTTGCACCCGTTACATCATCCGCCAGGGATTTAAATCCCTGGCTCATATCTAAAGTCCTCTCAAGAGGACTAAACATTGAGTAAACACAGATTTTAGTCCACTTAAGTGGACTAAATTTATTAGCCCGGAGTTTGAACTCCGGGCGGATGTTCACTTTTGAGACTGTTGCAGCATGACTGGAACTAAGACATTCAGCAAGGTAGCGATCGCACCAATTAATACGGCTATTGCCAGAATAATCTCGGCGGGGCTGTTCCCGTCACGCATCCAGGTAGAGGGGCTTTCAATTTGAGTTTGTGGGGGAGTGACAAGCTGGATGGGTTGGATTGTCTGTTCAGATTGTATGGGGGGTGTTAGTTGGTTGTCCATGACTGGAACCTCATCTATCGTTTGTTAATCACAATCGTATTTTGGAGTCCTAAGCTAGAAGTCCCTTGGAGATGGAGACTAGGTAGAAACTAAGTATAATCAGAGATAAGTTCTGTAAGGCTGGCGATGGAGTGGACTAACTTTCTGGCAGAAATAGCTGATGCACATTGCTTGTCTCCAGAGCAAATACAAGCTTTTCTGATTCGTTTGGATAATGGCAATCGTGATAAGAGTGAGGCTAAACTCGCCAGTCTCCTTAATATCAGCGCTGATGCTTTCAAAAAGCGGATGTCTGGGGTATATGAACAGTTCGCTCGGAGTTGTCCTGAATTAGCTGCATCTGAAAATCGAGGTAAGCTAAAAAAGTTACGAGCTTATTTGAGAACCAAATATTCTGAGCGATCGCAGAAACCTCTGACTAGCCCTGAAGTCACCAATGTGGGGACTATCCAGCCAATCCAGGAGAGTATCAACTGGCGCGAAGTTTGCGGCAAAGTCTTAACACGGCAGCGAGAAGAACAGCGACTCCGGCGGCAAGTGACTGAGCGGGGTTTTGAATTGAATGTCTATGTACCACTCGGATTAGTTGAGCGCAAACAACAGCAGCGTCGGCGTGGGGATGTTCCTCTAGAAGAGGTGTATCAGCTAACCGAGGAAGTCATCACTAAAGAATATTATAATGACAAGTTTCTGACAGAAGTAATTGAGTCTGGGAAAAGCAGGCGCATTGCGATTATCGGCGAACCGGGTGCTGGAAAGACGACGCTGCAAGAGAAAATTGCGGTTTGGATACATGACAAGAACAAAGGTTTGCCGATTTGTATCCCGTTGGGAGGGTTGCAAGGGAAATCCCTTGAAGACTATCTACAACAGAAATGGCTTAAAGAGGCGCTACAGTTCATTGAACCAGAGGCTTTAGGGGTAGAGCGTCAGGCATTCGCTTCTCTACAAAAACAGTTCCGCGAGGGTAAGGTGTGGCTGCTGTTAGATGGGGTAGATGAGATGGCGGCTACCTCACCTATGGAGGCGTTAGCGACTATCAAGGAACAATTGACAGACTGGCTGGTTGAGGCGCGGGTGGTGCTGACTTGTCGCCTCAATGTCTGGGATGCCAATGTCACTAATATGTTGACTGGCTTTGAAACCTATCGCACTCTGGAGTTTAAGCCGGAGCAGGTTGAGGATTTTATTCGACAGTGGTTTGCCTGCGCTGAGAAGTCGCAACGGGGAGAAGAATTACTGAGGAAGTTACAGCAAACGGGGAAAGAGCGCATTCGGGAATTGGTGAGAAATCCCCTGCGGTTGTCGCTGTTGTGTCAGACATCGTATGTGCTGCCTGTGGATGAGCCATTGCCGGAAACTAAGGCGGCTCTTTACGAGAGATTTACTCGCTATTTTTATGAGTGGAAACAAGAGCAACATCCGACAACTCGAACTGAACGGCGGCAATTGAATCAAGCATTGGGCGAATTAGCTAAGGCAGGAATTGACAGCACAACTAGGTTTCGCTTAGGAGAGGATTTAGCCTGTGATGTAATGGGTGAACCCCTGTTCGATTTAGCTTGCCGTCTGGGTTGGCTAAATTTGGTGGACAGAGAAGCAACAAGTGATGAAGCTGTCTATGCTTTCTTCCATCCCACGTTTCAGGAATATTTTGCAGCGTGTGCGATCGCCGATTGGCACTTTTTCCTCAACCACGTACCTGACAATCCGATGCAGGGTACTTACCGCATTTTTGAGCTGCCGTGGAAAGAGATAATCTTGCTGTGGTTAGGGCGAGACGATGTGGGAAGGAAGCAGAGAGAGGAGTTGATTCAAGCCTTAGTAGAGTTTGAAGATGGCTTCCACAATGTTTATTGGTTTCAAGCGTACTTCTTAGCAGCATCAGGAATTGTAGAACTGGGATCTTGTCGCTGCGCTGATGCAATTGTGAAACAAATAGTTCAATGGGCTTTCGGTTACTTTGATAGAACAAAAAAAGCATGGCTGTCTTTTTCGCCCCTTGACGAGAAAGCTAGAGTGATACTTCGAGAGACCCTTCGCAGCAAAGTAATTACTGAGCTAACTGAATTGTTGCACTCCTGTCAGAATGAACAAACACGCAGGAGAGTTGCTGAAAAAAACGGTCAGACCTTTGATGAGATAATTTTGGGACGAGTTGCCTTAACCTTGTTGGAACTTTCTCCCGGTAACGTTGAAGCTACAAAAGCAGTAAACGAGTTAATAAATAATAGCCATAATCACTTTGTTCCACCCTTTTTCTTAAAAAATACTCAATTCAATACACAGGTTGAAGTTATTAGGCGGCGTGTATTCTTTAATTCACAAAATAACCCACAGTCTGCTGATAGTTCGGAAAAATATAAAATTGAAAACCCCAAAGAAATTATAGAGTTGATTGAATTCCTGAACACTATCGAAGATGGTAATCCTCAGCAGGCTGATGCTATGTTGAAATTACAGAAAATAGTGACTGGCAATCCACAAGCAATTCCTCCTATTCTTACGGTTATTAAGCAGTCGCTACGTTCTAATCAAGAAACCGCTCATTACCCTCTGTTTAAGGCTCTTGAATGTATGCAAAGAATTGGAGTGGGGAGTCCAGAGGCAATCAGTCTTTTATTTGAAGTCGTGTATAGCGATTCAGATTATGGGAATTATGGGATTAAAGATAATGCAATCTGGGCATTGATAGCCATTGGTGCTGGCAATCAGGATGTCTTCAATTTTTTAATGAAGTTAGTACACAATGAGAACGGCTGGGGTGTAAGCGTTGAAGCTCTGAGAAGCTTAATTAAAATTCTTCGAGGTGACTTATTTAGACCAGCCGTTACCAACTTAAGGGGTTACTTACAAGATTATGTCTGTAAAAACAATCGTGCTTTTTATGTAAATTGCTACTGGACACTCTGGCACTGTGCCCAAAACTTACCCTACCCAGACTTCTATCAAGCTTGGTACCAGCCGACTATTCAGTAGAGAGGGTAGGATTTAGCGATCGCCTTGAAGATATTGTGGAATGGATTCATCGAGTTGTCTTGGCAAGTTAACCCCAATCCTGCGTTAGAATTATGCCGAATAACAAACAGAGAGGAGATATGACTGAAATTATCCTAGATGAAACCAAACTCAAAGAACTGCTGAAACTAGCCATCATTGAGGTATTTCAAGAGCAGAAAGAATTATTTTATGACTTATTGGCAGAAGTCATAGAGGATATAGCCCTAGAGAACGCTATCAAAGAAGGTGAAAATACTGAGCCAGTCAGCCGAGATGCAATTTTTAAGCTTCTGGAACGTCAAGAATGAACATAGAGTTTAGAAAAAGCTTTGAGAAAGATTTAGGCAGTATTCGGGATACCACCTTACTACAAAGAATTAGGGCAGTCATTGAAGAAGTGGAAACTGCCGAAAATTTAAGTGAGGTAACGAATATCAAGAAACTCAAAGGAGACGGTGATTATTATCGTATCCGAGTCGGAGACTACAGAATTGGTATTACAGTAAATGAGGATACAGTCATTTTTGTTAGAGTCCTCCATAGGAAAGATGTTTACAGGTACTTTCCATAAGATACAACGCAGGTACACCTCTTTTACCTCACGTCCAATTACAAATGATACTGAGTTAATCGCCACCCAGAATCAGATTAATCATATTTTGGATAAAGGCAAGCTCACACAAGACGATCGCGACTACCTAAAAGTGCTTGGCACTCTTGTCTATGATTACGAAGACAAAAACGAGTCGATGCCTACTCTAAAAGGTATTGAACTACTCACAGCATTGCTAGAGGAATCCAATCTCCAGCCAAAAGATTTAGCCCCCATCTGCCAATCCGAATCTATCGTTTTAGATATTCTGAATAGAAATCGTGAACTCACAGCTAGTCAAATGAAAGAACTAGCTACTTTTTTCCACATCTCCCCTGCTGCCTTGTTTGAGTAGAGCTTTACCATAAGTGCTAGCATGAACAGGACTTACGCAAAGAAAGGCTCTAAACCGCTAATGGTAGGGGTACGACATATCTTGCCACTACCAAATGTAGCGTCTGTGCGTAAGTCTTCATAAATAGAACCACAATCGAGGTGACAAGATTTTGCCCTCACCCCCAAGCCTCTGAGTAAGTGTGATGGGGGAAGGGGGGATTTCAACAGCTTGGTTAGTTTTACAAAACTGTACACTGATAACAATAACGTCGCTAAAATCATTCTAAATGTAGAGGTTGTAAATCTCTAGCTACAACTATTGTTCTATGAGTTGTGGCAAAAGACTGGGGTAGAAGTAGCCCCAACTGCTGCTACCCAGATTTACCTCTCTAACGCTAACTGAATCAGCAATACATATTAACCTTGAATTGTCAATAACTTGTCAGTCATTTTTTGTCGATTATTACTGAATCAACAACTGAGAACCGAACAGCTTCACAAATTGCAGAACTCAAAAGGCAGAAATTCAGTATGATTCAAGCGACCGCTTCTAAAGTGCAACAACCTCTGACCGCAGAAGAATTGCGGAAGATGAACGCCTACTGGCGTGCCTCAAACTATCTTTCCGTCGGACAAATCTATCTACTCGATAATCCCCTCCTGAAGGAACCTCTGACGCTCGACCACGTTAAGCCTCGACTATTAGGACATTGGGGAACAACTCCAGGGCTTAACTTCATCTACGTCCACATGAACCGGGTCATTAAAAAATATGACCTCAATGCCATCTACATTGCAGGACCAGGGCATGGCGGTCCAGGCTTAGTCGCTAATACTTACTTAGAAGGCACTTATAGCGAGTACTATCCCAACATTTCCCAAGACGCCGAGGGAATGCAGAAGCTGTTCAAGCAGTTCTCCTTCCCCCATGGAATTCCCAGCCACGTTGCCCCAGAAACTCCTGGCTCTATTCACGAAGGAGGTGAACTGGGTTATTCTGTTTCTCATGCTTACGGGGCGGCATTGGATAACCCTGACTTAATGGTTTGTTGTGTTGTGGGTGATGGAGAAGCCGAAACCGGACCCCTGGCTACCGCTTGGCACTCCAATAAGTTCCTCAACCCTGTCACCGATGGTGCAGTATTACCCATCCTGCACCTGAATGGCTATAAAATTGCCAACCCAACGGTGCTATCCCGGATCAGCCATGAGGAGTTAGAAAGCCTGTTTGTTGGCTACGGCTACAAGCCCTACTTCGTGGAAGGCTCCGAACCCGAAGCCATGCATCAGTTAATGGCAGATACTCTGGATAAAGTCACAGCGGAAATTAAAGCCATTCAGAACGATGCCCGTACCAATGGCTTTACCAAGCGTCCCCGGTGGCCCATGATTATTTTGCGATCGCCCAAGGGGTGGACGGGTCCCAAGGAAGTGAATGGTAAGAAGACCGAAGATTTTTGGCGATCGCACCAAGTCCCCTTCGCCCAGATGAAAAGCAAGCCAGATCACCTCAAACTCCTCGAAGACTGGATGAAGAGTTATAAGCCGGAAGAACTCTTCGATGAGAATGGAACCCTAATTCCAGAATTCGCAGAACTGGCTCCCCAGGGACATCGGCGCATGGGCGACAATCCCCACGCCAATGGTGGCTTACTGCTCAAAGACCTGAAAATGCCCGACTTCCGAGAGTATGCCGTCGAGGTGAAAAAGCCGGGAACAGAGTATGCAGAAGCCACCCGCGAATCGGGTAAATTCCTGCGGGATGTGATGAAGCGCAACCTGAAAAGCCGCAACTTCCGAGTGTTGGGACCCGACGAAACCGCATCTAACCGCTTGGGTGATGTGCTGGACGCCACTGATCGCACTTGGATGTCAGATATCTATTCCTACGATGATCACCTATCCCCCGAAGGTCGGGTGATGGAAATCCTCAGCGAAACCACCTGCCAAGGCTGGTTAGAAGGCTACTTGCTCACTGGGCGTCATGGCTTCTTCTCCTGCTACGAGGCATTCATCCACATCGTTGACTCGATGTTCAACCAGCACGCCAAGTGGCTAGAAAGTTGTCGCCACATTCCCTGGCGCAGATCGATCCCCTCTCTCAACTACCTACTAACGTCCCACGTCTGGCGACAAGACCACAATGGCTTTAGCCACCAAGACCCAGGCTTCATTGACGTTGTGGTAAACAAAAAAGCAACCACCATCCGGGTTTACCTACCACCGGATGCTAACACGTTGCTATCTGTAACCGACCACTGCCTACGCAGTCGCAACTACGTCAACGTCATCGTTGCCGGAAAACAACCGGCGTTGCAGTTCCTAGATATGGATGCTGCCGTCAAGCACTGCACCCAAGGTGTCGGCATTTGGGAATGGGCTAGCAACGACCAAGACGGTGAACCCGATGTAGTCATGGGTTGCTGTGGAGATGTTCCGACTTTAGAAACTTTAGCTGCCGTTGATTTGCTGCGCCAGCACTTCCCTAATTTAAAGGTACGGGTTGTAAATGTGGTGGATTTGATGAAGCTCCAGCCCGAAACTGAGCATCCCCACGGTCTGAATGATAAAGACTTTGACTCTATCTTTACCCACGATAAGCCCGTTATCTTTGCCTTCCACGGTTATCCTTGGCTGATTCACCGCCTAACCTACCGCCGAACCAACCACAAGAACCTTCATGTCCGGGGATACAAGGAAGAGGGAACAACTACCACGCCCTTTGACATGGTGGTGCGGAACGATATGGATCGCTTCCATCTGGTGATGGATGTAATTGATCGCGTGCCAAAACTTCAGTACAAAGGAGCGCACGTCAAACAGATGCTCCAGAATAAGCTGGTCGAACACGTCCATTACATCTCTAAGTACGGGGATGATATGGCGGAGATTCGTGACTGGAAGTGGTCCTACTCTGATACTCCGTCTGAGCAAAAATAGGGTTTAATACTGTTTGGTTAACCTTTCCCCCAACCCCTCTCCTGCACACTTCGGCACGCTCAGTGACCGGAGAGGGGAGCCAGCCCTAAGTAAGACAGGGAATTTATTCCCTGGCAGATTATGAGGTTAATTGAGAGGGGCTGCCCCTAGATTTCGGTGTAAGATTAAGGGCTGTAGTTAGAAGCAGCTTCAGGAGAAAAAGATAAGTGCTGACCCTTGGTGTCAATATCGACCACATCGCCACAATTCGACAGGCGCGGCGAACTGTGGAACCCGACCCCGTTGCGGCAGCCGTGTTAGCTGAACTAGCAGGTGCAGATGGCATTACTGCTCACCTGCGAGAAGATCGGCGTCATATCCAGGATCGAGATATTCGGCTGTTGCGCCAGACGGTACGAACTCACTTGAATATGGAAATGGCTCCCACGGATGAAATGGTAGCGCTTGCTCTGGAACTCAAACCCGACTACGTTACCCTTGTCCCTGAAAAACGGCAAGAAGTGACAACGGAAGGGGGACTCGATATAGCCGGTCAACTCTCGCGATTGAGTGAGGTTGTTGCTAAGTTGCAAGATACTGGCATTCCCGTTAGCCTGTTTATTGACGCTGACCCAGCCCAAATCGAGGCGGCAGAAAAAACTAAAGCCAAATTTATTGAATTGCACACGGGTTCCTATGCCGAAGCTCCGGGTCAGGAAAGCCGTGAAAAAGAACTTGATTTGTTAGCGACGGGATGTCAATATGCGATCGCTGCTGGTTTGCGAGTGAATGCCGGTCATGGTTTAACCTACTGGAACGTTTATCCTGTAGCTCTCCTGGAAGGGATGGAAGAACTCAATATCGGTCATAGCATTATCTCCCGTGCTTCTCTGGTGGGTATAGAGCGAGCAGTCAGAGAAATGAAACAAGCAATGCGGGGGAAATTATGAATTATGAATTTTGTAACTTAGGCTATCGAGTCGCCAATACAAGCTATAAACTTTAAGTTTGGATAAGTTCTAACTTCTAATTGACAATCTCAAACCATGCAAACTTATTACTACGTTTTGGCAAGTCAACACTTTCTTGTAGAAGAAGAACCTCTTGAGGAAGTTCTTCGGGAACGAACCAGAGACTATCATGAAAAAGAAAAAGAAATTGACTTTTGGTTAATTAAGCAGCCTGCTTTTCTAGAAGCTCCGGAAATGGCACAGCTCAAGCAAGAATGTCCCCAACCCGCCGCCGCTATTATTTCGACCAATCCTCAGTTCATCACTTGGTTGAAACTGCGTTTAGAGTTTGTCAAAACGGGTGAATTTCAATCCCCCTCTGATACTATTCCTGAGCCTCTGGCTTCCTTAGCACCGGTGTCCTAAGGGATTGCCGTCAACTCGTAGAACCCGCCTCTTGCCTGCAACTGTAGCTGTATGAATTCAGATGGGTAATGGGTAATTGAACGGAATAGCAACCTCTTACCCATTACCCATGATAAAAAATGGATAGAACTACTAAAATCCACAATAAGCCGGAGCTGCTAACCAAGAAATCACGACCCCCAATATTGACCCAACAATGACCTGAAAGGGTGTATGTCCCAACAATTCCTTAAGGCGGTCTTCATTAAATTCTTTATCTTCTCGAAATAGCTCATCAATAATTTGGTTGAGGATGCGAGCTTGCTTGCCAGCCGCCTGACGCACACCTGCGGCATCATACATGACTATTACCGCAAAAACTGTGGCAATCGCAAATTCTGGAGCAGCCCATCCTACAGTTTGCCCCACACCCGCAGCTAGGGCGGTGACTAGGGCTGAGTGAGCGCTGGGCATACCACCCGTTGTCACGAGCGCCCGGAGATCGAATTTGCGATTTTTAGTTAATTCAACTAGAAGCTTGAGCAATTGAGCAACTAAACAAGCAATAAGCGCAACCAGCAGCACCTGGTTGTTTAGGATGTCGCCAAAGTCCTGCATAATATTTTACTGAAAATTGGTCATTGGTTATTGGTTATTGGTCATTGGTTGTTGATCATTGGTTGTTGGTTTTTACAAATGACAACGGACAAATGACAACGGACAAATGACCAACAATTAATGAGTGCGCGTTGTAATAAACTCAGCAATAGCAATGAGTGGTACGGCTTTTTTTCCAAACGGTTCTAGCTCGGCTTTTGCCGACTCGACTAACTGCTGGGCTTGGGCTTTGGATGCGTCAAGTCCCCAGAGACTAGGATACGTTACCTTTTGCGCTTTCAGGTCTTTACCCGCCGTTTTGCCCAATTGCTCTTGAGTCGCGGTGATATCCAGGATATCATCAATAATTTGAAACGCTAAACCAATATTTTGGGCATAACGAGATAGCCGCTCCAAATCTATATCTGTTACCCCCGCCAAAATTCCACCACAAACCACACAACTTTCTAGCAATGCCCCTGTTTTATGATTATGAATAAAAGTGAGAGTTTCTTCCTGAATATCAGTGAGTCCTTCTGATTCTAAGTCAACCACTTGACCGCCAACCAATCCCGCTGCTCCTACTGCTCGACCTAACCGAGCAACCACCTGCAACACTCGCTCGGCTGGAACATTCCGAGTTTGTACCGCCACGTATTCAAAAGCATACGCCAACAAGCCGTCTCCTGACAGAATAGCAATGTCTTCACCGTAAACTTTGTGATTGGTCAATTTGCCCCGGCGGTAGTCATCGTTATCCATAGCGGGTAAGTCGTCGTGAATTAGCGACATCGTATGGATCATTTCCAACGCACAGGCAGTTGGCATTGCCATCTCAACCGTGCCGCCAGCTAACTCACAGGTTGCAAGGCAGAGAATTGGACGCAAACGTTTACCCCCAGCTAATAGGGAATAGCGCATCGCCTCGTAAATTTTTTCAGGATAGACGAGGGGCAGGGAACGGTCTAGTGCCGTCTCAACTTGAGCCTGCCGCTCTTTTAGGTAAGTCGATAAATCAAAAGCTGTGCTCTCTCCTCTGGGGGTAAGCCGCCCGTCCGTTGCTACCATTCCTCAGTTCCTTGATCGTCTTGTCACTGTCCTAACAATTCTACGAGTCTTGGGGTCATTATGAATGGACTCTTGTATAACTTAAAACAGTATTTTGCAATAACATGGCAACGGTCATCGGTCCGACACCACCGGGGACAGGGGTGAGAAATTTGGCAATTTCCCGAACAGAGTCAAACTCAACATCTCCAACTAGGCGAGAATTACCGCTAGCGTCAGTGACGCGATTCATCCCCACATCAACCACTACAGCGTTCGGCTTAACTCTATCAGCAGTAATTAAGTTAGGGCGTCCAACTGCTGCAATTAGAATATCAGCGTTGCGAGTAATCTCCGCTAAATTTTGCGATAGCGAATGGGCAATTGTCACCGTGGCATCGGCAGCGAGTAGCATCAGAGCCATGGGCTTACCGACCAAAATACTGCGCCCAACAACTACAGCCTGTTTACCCTTCACATCAATCGAGTACTCCTGCAACAGGCGCATCACACCGGCTGGGGTACAACTGCGCAATCCTGATTCTCCTCGCACCAAACGCCCTATATTAATGGGGTGCAGCCCATCAACATCCTTATCGGGGTCGATTTGATGGAGTAAGGATACTGAATCTAAGTGTTCCGGTACGGGAAGTTGCAGCAGAATACCATCCACTTGCTGATCTTGATTCAGGGCATGAATGGTTTGCTCAAGTTCAAGTTGAGAGGTGTTTGTAGGAAAATGACGCCCAAAGGAAGCAATACCCACCTTGGCACAGGCTCGCTCTTTATTCCGAACGTAGGCGGCACTCGCTGGATTATCACCCACCATGAGTACGGCTAATCCGGGAGGGCGTCCATTTTTGAGAATGAGTTGCTCAACTTCGGCTTTGAGCTGCATCTGAATTCGTTGAGCCAGGGCTTTACCATCAAGTAACTGAGCGTGCAAAGAGTTCATTGGGATAAGTTGTGCAGGTTGCAAAGACAAAAAGGTGACTTTGAATATTTTACGAATAGTAGTGCAAGCACTCTTGTATTCAATCCCCAAAAGCCTAAGCTATAACCGTGGTGTAAACGAAGCGGTTTAGAGTGGGAAATAATCACAGCAATGCTAACTCACAACGATAACTTTTCCCAGTTTTCCTCGTCTGCTCAGACCAATCTCAAGTTCAAGCTACTTTCTTTGATACCCGTTGGCTTCTTGCTGTTCGGGGGAGGACTAGTGGCTTGTGGTAACTTAAATCAGCTTGGTACAAGTAGTATCACGATTGGCGATTGGGCTGTTGATGTTACGCCAATTGGCACGATCCAACCCGATCGCAATACCGCCGCGATCGTTTACCTTCAAGGTAAAGTGACCCATCAAGCGCCATTTTTAGCGGCTGGAGCTTATCAACTTCAAGATGCCACCGGCAAAATTTGGGTGATTACTAACCAAGTTCTTCCCCAAGTGGGTGATGAAATCTCACTGAAGGGTCAGTTACAATTTCAAAGCATTCCTGTCAGCGGACAAGAGTTAGGTGAAGTTTACGTTCAAGAGCAAGAGCGCGTCGGATCGAATGCTGGGAAAACGGAGTCGCCTGCATCCCCGGCAGAAAGTTAAGGGGCTGGAGTTAATCAAGACGATTATATCGGGACAGTGATGGACACTCAACCTGTTGAAGTAGCGATCGCCATTCTTTATCGATCGGGAGGGTTTCTCATGCAATTGAGAGACGATGTTCCCGGTATTATCTACCCCGGTTGCTGGGGGTTTTTTGGGGGTCATATTGATCCGGGGGAAACCCCAGAAGAGGGGGTAAGGCGAGAACTACAAGAGGAAATTGGTTATGATCCACCTCGGTTGGAAAAGTTTGACTGCTACCGTGACTCCAACGTGATTCGCCATATTTTTCACGCCCCCTTGACGGTGGAACTTGAACAACTCGTATTAGCAGAAGGATGGGATATGGGGCTGGTAATGCCGGAACAAATCAAGGCAGGCAGTTGCTATTCTCAAAAGGCGGGTCATGTTCGTCCGCTAGGCTCTCCTCATCAAAGGATTTTGCTAGATTTTTTGGAGAGGGGAGAATATCGTAAAGAGGAGCGCTGGCTCGATGACTACCCTAGCTAAATGGTCAGTCACAGACTATCATCGCATGATTGCAGCAGGAATTTTGTGCGATCGCCGCGTGGAACTGCTAACGGGAGATATTGTCCAAATGAGTCCAGAAGGTCCTTTGCACGCCTCTCGGATCAGAAAGATGGCTAACGATCTCCGCAGTCTTCTTAATGGTTTAGCACTGGTGTCTGAAGCTCATCCGATTACGCTCCAGCAGTCTGAACCGGAACCGGATATCGCCATTGTGAGATTACCAGAATCTAGATATGATGAGCGTCATCCGGGTTCTGACGATATTTTTTGGCTCATCGAAGTTGCTGATACAACGTTGGTTGTTGATTTAAACAGGAAAAAACAAATTTATGCGGCATCTGCAATTAACGAATATTGGGTCGTAAATGTGAAGGCGAATACTTTGACCGTTTTTCGCCAACCTATCGGCGATGATTATGCGCTCAAATCTGAAATGAGTCAAGGAGAGTTGATTCCATTAGCATTTCCTGAAATTACCGTGTCCGTAGACAGGCTTTTGGGCTAAAGCGATCGCCTATTCTCTAGGCAGACAAGAGATGAATTAGTCAAAGGGTAAGAAACGGCTACCTCTTCAGCCGCCAGTGCAAGATATGAGTTTACCAAGGCATCCTTCACCTTGTCTGGCTCCATCAGTGAGACAAAAAAGCCGAAACAACCTGATTAATTTGTTCACGATCTTTTTTAGATCGTCCAAACCCCGCTGAATGCCCATGAATTGTATCCAGCACCACTAACTCTGAATGGGGGACAAGTGCTGCTTCTGCTGCCACATCCGTTGCCGGAAAATAGGCATCAGTACGAGTCGGCAGAAACAGAACCCGCGTCTTGACGTTACCCAGTGCCTTTTCGATTGACCCATCCATACCAGGAGTTAAGCTAACATCGTGGTTTGACCAGGTTTGGAAGTGACATAACAAGTCATTGGCGTCATTGGTGTGGTAGCGGGTGCGCCATTTTGCCAAGAATTCATCTAGGGAATCAGCACAAGTATCGGGATAATTCTGATAGTCCTGGCGAGCAAAAAACTCTGGTGAAAACGTCCAAGGTGCCCACGCTTCTGACATTCGGGAAAGCCCATCTAGCGGGGGTGTGGTGTAATTACCACCCTGAAATGCCGGATCGGAACGAATACAGTTGGCTAAAGCCTTTAGAAATAAGCGAACGTGCCAAGTAGCGCGGCAATTCCCGACAATCACGACTGCACGCTCCACCATTTCCGGGTGACTCACTGCCCACTGAATCCCCTGCTGTCCTCCCATACTGGCACCCACAACCGCTTTAATTTCCTGCACTCCAAGGTGCTGGAGCAAGGTATACTGTAAAGCAACGTTATCCCGAATGGTTACGCTGGGGAAATTAGTGCCATTAAAAGGGGGTAGGGTGTTACTCGGAGAACTGCTGCGACCGTTGCCTAATAGTTCGGTGTGAATAATCCAATCCTGTTTGGGGTCGAGTGCCAGTTTCGGTCCGCGCAGGTAAGCGAGGTCATAATAGGTTTGGGAGAAGGCGGTGCAGGTGAGAAGGGGGGGTTTTGATGAAGGAGTGCCGCTAATTCGATAAGCTAGACCTATGTGGGGCAGTACGACGCCTGATTCTAGTTGAAAATTCTTGAGCGTAAACGTATCGAACTTGGGAGCTGCCAACCTATTCATATCCAAAACCTCAGCAGAATTGCCTCCAACTGTAAGTTTTTTAGTTCCTGGGCAATCTTAATGGCATTTTGAAAGCAAGTGGTTGCTTTGGTATTGTCGCCTAAATTCCCATAAACTAGCCCCAGATATCCCAAAGTTGTTGCCTCGGCTTGATAGTCTTGGAGTTCTCGATAAAGAATCAGGGCTTGTTGCCATGATTGTAAAGCCAATTGAAATTCACAGGTGACATACTGTTTAAGCGCTTGTCGAAAGAAGTATTTGGCTCGTGTTTTACGAACGTCTAGAGCTTGAGCTGGATTCATTGCTTTCGGGTTAGAGAGAAGGGCTTTGCAATTGAAATGCACTGGCATTGGGACAGTAGGTTGGGGACGCTTTGTGTTAGCGTCTACTCACCCATTGAGCCAGATGCTTGCGCTAGGGAATACGCTATGGGGTAAATAGGAAGTAGGGAACTTCAGAGTGCTAAAGCTAAACAGTTGCAGGCGGTTTAGTTTATCCAGCAAGCGTTATACCTTAGCAAAGGTTTGTGGTTGTAGGAAGATGCAATCTAAGCCAAAGATGACTGCTAATCGTCCCCTTGAGGGTGTCATAGCAGTCGGCGTTTTTACGCTCAATTGGCAATATCTCTTGTAAATGAAGAGCTCTACTTAAATTGTATTACAAGTATTACGATTTGGCGATAGAAAATTTATTTTTTTAGAAGAAAATTTACACCTTATCATGGAAAATTATGAAGAGTATCCTCTTTGGCATCAAGAGCAAACCCTACCCTAGTGGGACTAATTCCCTGCCCCAAACTAAGCAGGCGTTCCCGTCATGTTGATATGCAAGCCGTGGTGAACGCTATCCTCTATTTCCTGTGTGCAGGTTGTGGTTGGCGTAGGCTACCCCACGACTTTCCCGCCTAGAAGACGGTGTTTTACTACTTTCGGCAATAGTTCATGGATGGAACTTGGGCTAGCATCATAAAAAAGATCGCTAATGAATTCAACTGATGGTTGCACTCAATAGTATCACCGTTAAAGCAACACTTTATGAAAGTGCCACTTCCCTAGTTTATCGAGGCATAAAAAATGATGGTAGCACACCTGTAATCCTCAAGGTGCTTAAAGAAGACTATCCCAGTCCCCAGGAACTTATTCGCTACAAAAAGGAATATGCCATTACTCGCTCCTTAAATCTAGAAGGAGTGATTAAGGCTTATAGCCAACAGGAATATCAGAGAAGTTTAGTGATCGTTCTTGAGGATTTTGGCGGGGAATCCTTAGAGAAATGGATGAAGCAATCGCCAGAGGCGTATTACCCGATGCCCTTACCCGAGTTCTTAAGCCTAGCGATTAAAATTACCGAAATTTTGGGCAATATTCACAGCAGCAACGTCATACACAAAGATATTAACCCGAGCAATATTGTCCTGAATCCAGAAACAGGGCAAGTTAAAATCATCGACTTCGGCATTTCCACCCGCTTACCGTCCAATAGTCCTCCTCTAGTTCATCCTCATGGATTAGAAGGAACTTTAGCCTATATCTCGCCGGAGCAAACCGGACGGATGAATCGCACTCTGGACTATCGCACAGATTTTTACTCCCTTGGTATTACGTTCTACGAATTGCTTACCGGGAAGTTGCCTTTTACTACGGATGATGTTTTGGAACTGGTGCATTGTCATATCGCCAAACAACCCGTTCCACCCAAAGAAGGCAGAAGGCAGAGGGCAGGAGGCAGAAGGGAAGAAGTTCCTCAATCTGTTTCAGATATTGTCATGAAATTGTTGGCGAAAAATGCCGAGGATCGATATCAAAGTGCTTGGGGAATTCAAGCGGATTTAGAGGAATGCCTGCGACAGGTAAAGGCAACGGGTAGAGTAGAAAATTTTCGTCTCGGTTCTCAGGATATTTCCAACAAGTTTCAAATCCCGCAAAAACTGTATGGACGTGAAGCGGAAATTGAAACTTTGCTGGCGGCATTTAAACGAGTAGCTGGAGGCGAGTTAACCTCTCCCCCTATCCCTCTCCTTGTAGGAGAGGGGAGTCCAACTTCCCCCTTCCATAAAGAAAAGGTTTCTTCCTCTGTCCTCCCCCCGCGTCGGATGGATAGAGGGGGGTTGGAAGGGCTAGGGGGGTTAGGTTGCGTCGAAATGATGCTCGTCGCTGGTTATTCCGGTATTGGTAAATCAGCACTGGTACAAGAAATTTATAAGCCCATTACTGAAAAACGCGGCTATTTCATTTCCGGTAAATTTGACCAGTTTCAGCGCAATATTCCCTACTCTGCCATAGTTCATGCCTTTGGTGGATTGATGCGGCAACTTTTGAGTGAAAGTGAAGCACAATTGCGACAATGGCAAGAAAAAATTTTGTCTGCTTTGGGGACAAATGCACAGGTCATTATTGATGTAATTCCCGAAGTGGAACTGATTATTGGCAAACAACCGCCCGTGCCAGAGTTAGGCGGTGCTGAGTCTCAAAATCGCTTTAATTTGGTCTTCCAAAATTTCATCAGAGTCTTTTGCACAAAAGAGTATCCCTTAGTCATCTTTCTGGATGATTTGCAGTGGGTAGACTCGGCAACTCTCAAGTTAATTGAACTGATGATGACGGATATAGATACGCAATACCTCTTTTTAATTGGGGCGTATCGGGATAACGAAGTCAACTCAACCCATCCCTTGATGATGGTGCTTGATGAATTGCCAGGGTAAGCTCATCTAATTTGGTATAAATTGTACTTGACAAGGAGAGTCGAGGTGGATGGGTGAGGTAACCAGTTATCCTAATCTTTGTCCCTATCGAGGAACCCACGGATATGTCTGGAGGCTTT
>NZ_JADEWY010000005.1 GCF_015207375.1 Coleofasciculus sp. LEGE 07092
CTCCCCATCTCCCCATCTCCCCATCTCCCCATCTCCCTAATCCAATCGCCAGTTAAAAGGCAAACGCGCATAAATCCCTTTCGGATCATTCATTGCCTGCAAAATCCCTAAGTCTGCTTTCAGTTTCAGAAATTCTGCGGTGAGGAGATCCGATTGCAACCGATTGCGGACACCGCCTTCTCCAATGAGATTTGTCAAAATCTGTTCTTCTAAGCTGCGAACTTTTGGATACTCTTCCAGTTCCCAATCATTCCCTAACTTAGCTTGCTTGGCTGCATACTCGATAGCGGCATCAAGTCCACCAAGCTCATCGACTAAACCTAATTGCTTGGCATCGATTCCTGACCAAACCCGTCCTTGGGCAATCTGTGCTACTTTTTGTTTGGGGAGTTTGCGGGATTCTGCTACTTTATTGAGGAAGCGATCATAAATCTGATTGACCATGCTTTGATAGATTGTCAGTTCTTGGGGTGTTTTGGGACGGGCAACGGTTTGACTATCTGCAAGACGCCCGGTTTTTACCACATCCCAGGTGATGCCATTCTTGTTTGCCAGTTCTTGAACATTCGGTAGTAATCCAAAGACACCAATAGAACCGGTGACTGTATTCGGTTGGGCAAAAATGCGATCGCTATAGGTAGAAATCCAGTAACCACCCGATGCTGCCACATTTCCCATTGATACAATCACAGGCTTCTTCTCGCGGGTAAGTCGCACCTCTCGCTGAATCACATCAGAAGCCGTCGCACTCCCCCCCGGACTATTAACCCGCAGCACTACCGTTTTGACGTTTTCATCAAGTCGTAACTGCCGCATCTGTTCAGCAAAGCTGTCTCCCCCTATCTGCTGAACACCACCTTCACCATCAACAATTTCGCCTTCGGCGTAGAGTACAGCAATTTTATTGTCTGAAGAGCGATGTATTGCCTTTTTATTTTTTACATCTGCGTAGGTAGCGAGGCTAATTTGTCGGAACGATTCATCCTTTTCACTAGCACCTGATAATTCTTTGAGTTCAGCAACGACTTCATCAGAATAGGCGACTTTATCCACCAAACGCCCCTGAAGCGCTGCCTCAGCCATTAATACTCCTTGATTATTAGCGATCGCTTGTAACTGTTGCGGGGGAATTTTGCGACTCTTGCCCACTTCTGTCAGAAATTCATTCCACAAATCGCCCAACAAGGCTTGCATCTGCTGTCGGTTTTCGGGACTAAGCTGTTTGAGAACAAAAGGTTCTACCGCTGACTTGTACTTTCCAACCCGAATCACCTGAACACCAATGCCAAACTTTTCCAATGCCCCTGTAAAAAATAGCGGTTCGGAACTAAAGCCATTCAGTTCCATGCTACCCATCGGGTTGAGTATGATTGTATCCGCAACTGAAGTCAGGTAGTACTCATCTTCACCTAAATCCACGTCGTAGACGATAATTTTCTTGCCCGTCGCTTTAAAACGCTCTAAGGCTTCCCGTACCTCTTTGAGAGTGGCAAAGCCAGTATTGCTGCCAGCACCTGTGCGAGAACCGTCTAAGTAAAGGGCAACAATGCGTGAGTCTTTGGCTGCCTTATCCAAGTTGTCTAGAACGGTACGCAGGGTAATTGTATCGGTTACCTCGCCCAATACCGCCTCTTGGAGCGCGTCGCTAGTGCTAGAACTCGGATCAGTATCAGTGATAGTCAATGCCGTATCGAAAACCAGCACCGACTTATCCTTAACCTGTGGACTCGTATCTCTTGAGGCTGCTGCAATAATGAGTAGTAGTAGCCCAGTGGTTCCTAAACCGAAAAATAAGATCAGACCTGCAAGGCTACCAATCAAGCTGGCAAAGGTTTGTTTGAAGAATTGACGCATTTGGGAAATGGGAGAATAGGGAATAGGCTTCCGCCGTGAGCATCAGCCGAACGGGAATGGGAAATGGGGAATAGCAAGAACTTTGCCCCAATCGCCAATAACCACCTACCAGGTATCAATACCTTTATCCTAGCTTCTGCAATGCGTCGGATTGTTTCAGTTGAGACAGGGTAGCATTACCCGTACAAAAAAGTACCGTAGTAATTTCTGCAATTAATAGCTGCACTAGGGCATCAACGGTATCCCCCGACTCAGCGGCGGCTTGCAGAAAGGGAAATGCCAAACCTGCAATATCAGCCCCCAGTGCGATCGCTTTGGCAACCTCTAACCCATTCCGCAATCCCCCAGAGGCAATTAATGGTACATCGGCAGCAATTGCCCGAATGCTGGTAATGCATTCCGCCGTTGGCAATCCCCAATTAGCAAAGGTTTGTCCCAACCGACGTTGCTGGAGGTTTAATGCCCGTTCGCTTTCGACTTTTGCCCAGGAAGTGCCACCAGCACCCGCAACATCAATGGCTGTCACCCCCGCACCCAGTAACTTATGTGCCATTTGCGCGGAGATACCGTTTCCGACTTCTTTCACAATGACGGGTACGGTTAATTTACTGCACAAAATGTTAATTTTGTCAATCAATCCTCGAAAATTTGTATCCCCTCCAGCCTGAACGCATTCCTGTAAAGGATTGAGATGCAAAATCAAGGCGTCTGCGGATAAAAGCTCAACCACACGCATACATTCATCGAGTCCGTAACTGTAATTGAGCTGAACTGCACCGAGATTAGCAAATAATAGGATATCAGGAGCGAGCGATCGCACGGCAAAGGTATTGGCAACGTTGGGGTTTTCTACCGCTACCCGCTGAGAACCAACGCCCATCGCTAGTTTATACTGTTGAGCAACTTCAGCTAGACGAAAGTTAATCATCTTTGCCTGTTCGGTTCCCCCAGTCATGGACGAAATCAGCAGCGGTGCGCCTAGGGTTTTGCCCAGAAACTTGGTGCTGATGTCAATCTCACTGCGGTTGAGTTCTGGCAAACAACTGTGAGTGAAGCGGTAGCGTTCCAGTCCATTGGTGACGCTGTGAAATTGGACATCTTCATCAAGACAAATTCTGATATGGTCTGCCTTTCGCGTCTGGGTGTCGGTCATAGGTCTGGGATGGGCAGGTTAACGAACGATCTTGATTGTCCCATCAACCCGTACATTGGCTAAATATGCAAGCATCTCTGATTGTGGAGTCTGTACGCGGTAATTTAACGCTTGTATTCCTTGCTAGGCTTGCCTTGGAGCGTTTTCAGTTGGTTAGGAGATGCTTGCAAAATCCCCCAACCTTTGACTAGGCAAGGATTTCGGAGTTCTCCTGCTTTGGAAAAAATGAGGATTTGGCAAAAATTTGACCCTTTTGTAGCTCCTAACGGGACTTAAACAAATATCAGCCCCAGATAAAGCCCAAACTGGCTTTATATTGGTATTCTTTTAACCCTAACCATCCCTTGGCTTCTTGATAAATTCTTTGTCTTTTTTTCCTGACTCTAATGCACGGGAGGGCTGATACAACTCTATATCTAACGGCAAGCTTTTTTTGCCATCGTATAAATGGGTCGTTACTACCACTACCCCGTTATCCGTTTTCCCTATTTCTCCAATGTATTGTCTTCCTACCCCGGCGGTAAAATTCCCGCTTTGTTCCAACACTTAATCCTCGGAAAGCTTATGGAGGTACAAGTACAGCTATAAAATTTTTTCAGGAACTTTCTAAGACTTTCAAATACGTTCGCTTAATCTGCTACGATGAAATAAATGCTGAAACATTAGCAATTTTTTTTGAATATAAATTGTTTTCCTTGAAAAAAGATACAAATGAAGCCAAACAAATTATATCCTTAGCTAACTCTAGTGGATGTAGTTTAGCTGTCAGAGCTGAAGATATTTTTGTCGTTACCCATTGGCTTACAGCTTATTTGGGTCAGCAGTTAGTTTCATGGCAAAAACAAGAGTTTAATCAGCCTCCTAAACCAATGGTTTATCTTATTCAAGACTATGAAGCCGGATTTTATCCGTGGGGTAGTGAACATCTGCTAGTGCGTAGCACTTATGAATATAAGGAACCAATGATAGCCGTGTTTAACAGTAACTTGCTAAAGCAGTATTTCCATAAGCAGAATTACCACTTTGACCATGAATACAGTTTTGAGCCAAAAATGAATGAGGCGCTAAGTAACCTGCGTAGCAACTTGAAGGAAAGGAAAACGTAAGCAAATACTTGTTTATGGTCGTCCTTCAGCGCAAAGAAATGCATTTAGCTTGATTGTTGAGGGATTGCGTATTTGGCGTCACCGTTTTCCCCTGGCATCCACTTGGACAATACTATCAGCGGGACAGCCTCATTCCAATATAGATCTCGGTGATGGTGTAGTAATCAAATCTATGGGCAAACTTAGTTTAAAGAACTATGCTTACGCTCTTGGTGAATCTTCAGTAGGCTTATCTTTAATGGTGTCACCTCATCCGAGTTATCCACCGTTGGAAATGGCTCATTACGGAATGTGGGTGATTACCAATAAGTATGAAAATAAGGATATTTCTTTATGGCACGATAATATACTTTCAATAAATGATTGTTCTCCTGAAAATATTGCTAATAACTTAATCACTCTCTGCCAACGGATTGAAGCTGATCCAATGTCCGGTTGGGAGGGCAAATCACATATAGAGGATTATGTTTCGGATGCTCCTTTGTTCCCGTTCATAGAAGAATTGTGCGAGCTATTACAAAAAAGTGCCGATTTTTAACTGGATGGAAACTTTATCCCATATTCCCTACATCAACTTGTGAGATACAAGTATTACGTTAATTCTAGGTATATAAATCGGCGAGTCGGTCATGGGTTGAATCTTTATCTCCAATAGATAATCACGGGAAGAATCTACTCGTTCTGAGGTAGTTCTGTTCAAGATAATCGGGAGCATCCCATTTTGGAAAAGAGAGAAAACTAATTCACGAGATTCCATCACGAATAATGCTTTGAGCCTTTTCCTAAAGTACCGTTTTAGCTGTGCCGCACCAGTAATATCCTTATCCTTAAATTTTGCAATTGTTCTTGCTGACTATTACCTCGACTACTGTGTAGCTGTGTGTGGCTGCTGATTTGGCTACTGACTTATCCAAATGAGCGAACGGTAAGTACTCACTGGTGCTATTACCTTTGATACCGTAAGTTGAATTAAATCTTGTGGGGTGGGCATCTTGCCCGCCCTTCACGACGGTAGAACTTTAACTAACTCCACAGCATCCCGCCCATCGATTTCTTGCAAATAAACCTTCACCTGTTCTTCCCTAGATGTAGGTAGCTGCTTACCTGTAAAATCAGGACAAATCGGCAACTCCCGATGTCCCCGATCGACAAGAACCAATAACCGAATGGCTTGAGGTCTACCGTATTCCGTTACAGCATTCAAGGCAGCCCGAATAGTACGCCCACTATAAATAACATCATCTACTAATACCACCGTCTTGCCAGACAGATCACAAGAAATTTCAGTTTTAGCCGGTGTCCGGGTGCCAATTCGATCCAAATCATCTCGATAAAAAGTAATATCTATCGCTCCCACCGACACCGATACCTGTTCTAAAATTTCTATCTGACGCCCTAGCAGCTTGGCTACAGCTACGCCTCTGGTGTAAATCCCTAATAGCACAACTTTAGACAAGTCTCCCGATTGTTCGATTACCTGAGACGCCAAGCGGGTAATCGTGCGGCGTAATTCTTCGGGGGAGAGAATTTCAATAATTTGGGTAGACATTCTAAATGATGACATTCTAACGCTTAAAGTCCTTGGTTCACCGACCCCTGAAGAGTTGAAAACGTTAAACTCTGTCATTACAGAAATCAATACCTGGTTGACTGACACAACTTGTGAGCAGATGCCCAGAAAGCCCTCACCCTAGCCCCCTTCTTGATAACAACTTTATTTTATATAGACAGGTAAGGGTTTACAGGCAAATTTGGGTAAGTCCTGGTACATTTAGTTTTCTTACCCACTCCCCAACTTATTCTTCTAGCTAGAAAGGACTAACAGAGCGATCGCTAAAGCAAGCCAAATAAAAACGCAATACCTTGTCAACTGTAAAGCTTGGTTAATTGTTGCTGGGGTAATGGGGTGAACCGCATCGCCCAACAACGGTTTATATTTGGCAATGCCCTGATACCAATTCGTTCCTCCTACTTGCACCTCCAGAATTACGGCATAAGCACACTCACTCCACCCGGAATTAGGGCTAGAGTCTTTAGAAGCATCGCGGCGGCAAACGTTTAAGACAGTTCCAGGTTTTCCAGACACAAAAGCCAGAGTCAGTACTGTTAAGCGACAGGGTAGCCAGGTAAGGAAGTCTTCGAGTCGCGCACTAAACCAGCCCAAATCTTGATACGGTTCGTGTCGGTAGCCAATCATGGAATCGAGAGTACTGGCAGCTTTATACCCTAATGCCAGAGGAACGCTACCCACTACCGGGAAAAATGCCCCAAGAATAGCATAGAAGAGAGGAGCCGTTACGCCATCAGTGGCATTTTCCGTCACCGTCTCCAGTACAGCGCGGAAGATTTCGGGTTCGGACAGTTTTTCTGTATCTCTACCAACATACTGACTTAATTTCAAACGCGCTTCCTTGAGTTGTCCTGTGGTTAGCGGTTGCAATACATCAACGGCGGCTGCCCGCAAACTCCGACCGGCAAAACAGCTAGCTAGTAGAATTCCTTCTACCGCAATACCCGCCACCGGATGCAGCCAGCTTGCACCTCGAACTATCAACCATCCCATTAGTCCGCTACCGATGATCACTCCCAAACCCACTCCAATTCCCCCTAGCCGTTCCTGCCATTTACTGTGGCAGTTATTAATAATCCATTGAGTGCAGCGAGAAATTATCCAGCCCATAACCTGTACTGGATGCAGCCAACCCCAAGGATCGCCAATTAGGAAATCTAAGCTAGCCGCTATTAATAAAACAATGGTAGTAATCGTGGTATTCCCCAAAATTAATCAGCGATGAACTTTCCAGAAGGCTGAGGGCAGAAGAATGGATTGGATGAACCAAAAGCCATTTACCCTAGTTGTGACAAGTTTTGACCCAATGGTCTAACAAATTTTGGATAATAGGTAACGGCAAAATGCCAATGATCCGCTTCTGCCCAGGTTTTATTGTCCGCACGAATGGGTTAGTTCTGAGGGAAGCTGTTCTAGTCTTTTAGCTTGTCGATATTCTCTTCCCAATTGGCACCATCGAACGGCACAATCTGAAATCGAGACAGTCTATCACCATCAAGACAGCGCACATTAACATCAATTGCGTGTGGATGAGAACGAGGTCGATAAAAGGGATGAATACCACAAATACGGCAAAATGTATGTTTAGCCGTGTGGGTGTTAAAAGTATAGGTTGTTAAGGTATCAGTGCCCCTGAGTAAGGTAAACTGTTCGGGGGACACTATCAGGTGTAAGAATCCCTTTTTTTTACACATCGAACAGTTGCAATCAACTGCCTCGTGCTTGTCAACAATTACACGGAAGCGGACGGCACCACAGTGACAGCCGCCTTCATAGGTAACGAGTGGGTTTGCGTTCGTCATCTTGGTTGAAAAATTTACTCAAATAACGAAACTGGTTTCTGCTCCTTGTGCCGCTTGCCAACTACGGGCATCGTAGTAAAGATCGGCAAGGGTAATACTATATAAAGCCTCTTTGAGCTTTTGGTGCAACCGATGCCAGAGAGTAAATGTTACCCAGTCTTCGGCTTGCTTGGCATCGGGGGTATGGTGGGGTAAAGGTTCGATTGTTTCACCGACAGCTTCTAAGATATCACCCAGAGAAATTTTTGAAGGCTCACGAGCTAATTGATAGCCACCTTGAGCGCCCCGCACGGAATCCACTAAATGAGCGCGACGCATTTCAATCAACAGCTTTTCTAAATAGGGAGCGGGTAAGTCTTGGCGATGAGCGATCGCTTTGACAGATGTCGGTCCGTAACCGGGTTGCAGGCTGAGATCTAGCAGTGCTTTGACACTGTAATGTCCGCGAGTTGTAAGCTTCATATTGATTAAAAATTTCCTTCATTATCCCAAGGGTTTGGTTGTTTACAACCTCTCACTACGGATAGATCCCGAATTACAAACCCGGATCAAAAAAATATAACGAACCTAGTTGACAGTTTCCGTGTAATATAGTTTTATAGGCTGATATAACACCAAGATTTTTTGTCTTGGTTGACGATCAGTAGAGCGAAACCGCTGCATACCAGTTAACTGCTTAGTGTAAATTCAAGTTAATGGCTAAAAAGAAAAAAATGGATCCCTTAGAGGGTGAAGCACTGATTCAGAAAGTCAAAGAGCTAGGGAATCTCAGCAAAGAAGAAAAAGCCAGAGCCTGTGGCTACTACACCGTCACAAAGAACGGAGTAGAGCGAGTCAACATGATGAAGTTTCTCAATGCTCTCATTGATGCTGAGGGGATTGAGTTAGACAGCAAAGTCAATGGCAATGGACGAGGTGGAAGGAGTGCCAGTTATCGCATTTCGGTGCAGTCTAACGGCAACCTGCTAATTGGTTCTGCCTACACCAAACAAATGGGCTTACAACCAGGAGATGAATTTGAAATCACCTTGGGACGAAAGCACATTCACCTCAAACAAATCGATTCAGAAGACGAGGTTGAGGAAATCTAAGTCCCTTTCCCAAGGAAAAGGATAGAGTTATCAAGATTCGATTGTTCTACAAACCTCAATGGTTCTTGAGGCAGAAGCTGCTCAATCGATAAATTTATGTCCTAACTGCTAGTTTTGGCAAGTCGATTAGGTAACGACAGAAAGCCCACGCTACAACCGTTGGGTTTAACGTGGGCTAGTGTCGGGTAAATTATGTTCTAAACCATTAGGAAATCTTCAGGTTCCCTAGATTAGCCAGGAGAGTCGGTTGAATCTATTGAAGGTTTTCTCAAAGAGAGAAGATCCAGGGATCTGCCTGTGGGTGCGCCTGAGTGAAGAACAGTGTCAACCGATTCAACAGGGGTAACTTCGGGTAGTTTCCACATCCAATGGGGAGAGGTTGTAAACAACAGCAGCGAGACATAAAGACCCCAAAACAGAATAAAAATAAACTGTAAGTCGCGTCGGGCTACCAGAAACGCTGCGATCGCTAGAGTCAAGGCAACGGAAGTGGAAATGACAGGCAAGGAACGATCAGCCGTTGTGAACACAAAATAAACAGTAGCGGCGACTCCCCCGACAGCCATGAGGCTCAAACCAATGCTCCAGAAACGGGGATAAAACTGACGGATAGAGCCATTCCAAACTTCAGCAAGCTGAAATCCAGCAGCAAGTGCTAAGGCGGGGTAGATAGGCAAAATATACCAGGGCAGTTTGGTTGCCATCAAGGAAATTGCCACAAAACCAACACCAGCCCAAACCAGGACTAGTTTTGCCCAACTCCAATTACGATGTTCCCAAGCCAGCCGTAATCCGTAGGGTATAAACAGCAACCAAGGGGCTGAAAATTTCAAGAGTTCTACCCCGTAGTACCACGGAAAACCGTTGTTACCTTCAACGGCTATCCAGAGCGGTTTAAAGGACTGGTTTACAACACCAGTGATAAATCCTGGACCGTATTCTAGCCAACCCGCCATGTACCAAGCTAAGGCGGGTGCAATGCCCAGAAGCAAGCCAATCCACCAGTAAATAGACGTTAAGAGTCGGGGAGTATCCCAGGCTAGAAATAAGCAGACAATTGCTCCCACCAAAAATCCCAGGAAAAGTCCTTTGGTAAGGCAAATCAACCCCAATCCTATGCCCACGCCCAATGCCCAACGGAAGTCACGACGCGATCGCAATGCGCACCCTATCGCCAGCATTACAAAGCACAATGCCGCTCCATCCGGGATTGCCAGACGCCCGTAACCAACCACTGGCAATAGCGTTAAATAAATCAAGCTAGCAAAAATTGCGCTCTGACGCGAGGGAAAAATTTCTCGACCAATTCCATAAAGTAGCGGGACTGAAAAGGCACATAATATAGCACCTGGCAAGCGTATTGCCCACTCGTTATCGCCACCCACCTTATCGGCAAAAACAATTAGCCAGTAAAGGAGGGGAGGCTGTTGATGGTTCAGGTTGCCATCAACAGTTGGATAAAACCACTGCCAAGACGCTACGGTTGTTTTACTAATTTCATGACTTAACAGCGGTAAACTGTCTAGATTAATGCAAAATAAGAGCAACGCTGCTAGGAGTATCCCTAAAAGCCACATTCGCTCAACCCAGCGTTGAGTTTTGCGAATTCTGTTTCCTGAACGTCCCCAAGTAAAAGTTTGACGATTCATCTCAACTAAACAATTCAGATTGCTGCTTGTTGCCAGTCGGATTGCGGCTGGCAAGCGTGCGTTCAATGTCAGTCGCCCAGTTGCACTGCGCAATCAAAAGGTGACTTTACCAATTATGGCTTTCCAATTAGAAATAAAAAACGCATCTCTACAATAATTGGTGTAAATTGTCGGGTGACTTGTCCGCAAGCTAAGAGCTGTAGCGCCTGCTGCACGAGATAAAGGAGGGAGTAAAAGCCTGATAGCCGTGACTTCCCTGCCAACATCGAAGTGCTAAAATACCTGGAATGAAGCACACGTTAATTTTTTTTTCAAATTTCCATCCAAATTTCCAAAGTTGTTGTAAAGCGGTACGCTCAGAGTTTCCTCTAACTACATCCTTACGGAGGTAGCTCGGCTCATTCAGTAACAATCCTCCAAAATAGAGCAGAAAATCAATACGATGAGAACCAACATAGCCCCAACTGTACAACAATGACAGCCAGACGATTCCCCCTCGCATTCTCCAGAAGAAAATCTATTATACGGTGGAGTTGGCAACCTTCACGACAATTACGACATGACAGCAACCAGGATTTTTTGAAAAAAGCAAGAGAAGCTAGAGATGCTCTAGGGGCAGTGTTAGTTCACAATCATTACTTTGAGACAAATGACCTATCAACAAACTCAACCCACTGCTACATTTAAACATGGAAAAGAATGAGGCAATAAGACCTGAGTCGATCGCCAGCGACAGGTACGCATATGGAAGGATCGTTTGAATTAACCCTACAGATGGTCATCACCATCTTCGCCGGAATCAGTGCGCAGGTCATTGCTGAGTACTTAAAAGTTCCCAGTATTGTCTTTCTCCTGATCTTTGGCGTTTTGCTCGGACCTGATGGCTTCGGTCTGTTGCATCCGCAAGAACTGGGCATTGGCTTAGAAGTCATTGTCGCCCTCTCTGTGGCAGTCATTCTATTTGAGGGAGGACTGAACCTAAATCTACGAGACTTGGGCAAAGTTTCTGGCAGTCTGAGAAACTTGGTAACGCTAGGGACGCTGATCACGTTACTGGGAGGCGGAATGGCAGCCCACTGGTTAGGAGAATTTCCCTGGTCTATCGCCTTTCTTTATGCAGCTCTCGTAGTCGTTACCGGTCCAACAGTTATTGGTCCGCTGCTCAAACAAGTGAAAGTCGATCGGCGAGTCGCAACACTTTTGGAAGGCGAAGGCGTTTTAATTGACCCCGTAGGTGCCATTCTTGCGGTTGTCGTACTAGACACGATCTTAAATAGTGATGCTGGTCCTTCAGCAGCAATTATCGGTCTGAGCCTACGCCTCGGCATTGGCGGTGCTATTGGCGGTATTGGTGGCTGGTTGCTAGGTTTGTTTCTCAAACGTACTGATTTTTTGTCAGAAGACCTGAAAAATCTGGTTGTGCTGGCGGGACTGTGGGGCTTGTTCGGATTGGCTCAAACGATTCGCTCTGAATCTGGACTAATGGCAACTGTCGTGGCGGGAATCGTGATGGGAGCCTCTTCCCTACCTGAAGAGCGGTTGTTGCGACGGTTTAAAGGACAGTTAACCGTTCTCGGTGTCTCGGTGCTGTTCGTTTTGCTTTCGGCAGACCTTTCCATTGCCAGTGTCTTTGCCTTGGGTTGGGGCAGTCTCTTTACCGTCTTAGCGCTGATGTTTGTCGTGCGTCCCCTGAGCGTCAGCCTGTGTACATGGAATAGTGGGCTAAACTTCCGGCAGAAACTCTTTCTATTTTGGATTGCTCCCAGAGGAATTGTCAGCGCTTCGGTTGCGTCCTTGTTTGCAATTCTCTTGACGGATCGGGGGATTAATGGGGGTGATTCTATCAAAGCGTTAGTCTTTCTCACCATTATGATGACGGTATTTTTACAAGGGCTAACGGCTCGCTGGGTTGCAAAATGGCTGCAACTCAACCCCCAGGAGAAGGCAACCGGTGCGGTAATCGTAGGGTGCAATCCACTCAGTCGCCTGATTGCCCGTATTTTTCAAGAGCGAAACGAATCAGTGGTACTGATTGATACTGACCTAGAAGCGTGTCAAAAAGCAGAGGAAGAAAATCTGCGAGTCTTCCACAGTAGTGGTTTAGATGTTGATGTACTTGAAGATGCCGGAATTGAATCGGTGGGAACCTTTCTAGCAATGACTAAGAATGCTGAGGTGAACTTGGTTTTGGCTCAACGCACGGCTGAGGAATTTACTCCCCCACGAGTTTTAGCCGTATTTCCTCGTGACCCCCAAGCTAACCCAAGTAACAACAAAAACAAAGTCACTCAGGCGTTTGTTCCCCAACTTTCTATCAAAGCTTGGAACCAATACATTACGGATGGGCAAGTGAAGTTGGGTAAAACGACATTGAAAGAAGCTGGATTAGCGTTTCAACGAGCACATTTACAAGCCCTCATTCGTTCAGCAGAACTGGTGCCTCTTCTGGTAGAACGGGAGGGTAACGTTCAAGTGGCAGGAGCCAATGAAACGTGGCAGGCAGGGGATGAAATTATTTATCTGCTACACGATCCTAGACCCAAACTTTTGAAACGCTTGTCGGGTGGCTCATCTTCCTCTCGTCTGGCGGTAGAGAAGCTGCCAGAAGTGGAAGAAATTCCCATTTCAGAGCCGATCTCAGAACTGATTTAACGACTTGCTATCAGGTATCAGTTCTCTGTTATTGCTCTGGGTGCTGGGTACAGGACACGGGTAAAGGCATTCCCTATTGTGCTTCCCCTCGATCTGCCTTAAATAATAATTTCTTGGGAGCGTTATTCATATTACCAAGATGGTGAGGACGTTACATTCAACCTCTCTACGTCATGGCAGGAAAGTCGATTGTCTATCAAATCAAATACGATACCCAAGATTCCATAGATTCCGGCGAACCATACCAAAGTCCCACTCTCCTCGGAGAATGCAGCACCCCTTCCAGCGTAAGATTTGTTGCCCCTTCCAAATGAGCCGCATCAATCGGCGTGATACCATCACCCCAACAGTTACCTTCACCACAGGTCAACTTATAACTGTTATAAGCCAACCACTGACCTAAGCGCCTCTTACCGTAAATTGCCTTACCCGCCACACAAACATACCGAACCTGCGGGTAAAACGCACCCGGATAGTGAATTTTCACAAAATCCAGATTTCGTTTAGTCCAACGTTCTTGGCTGATATGAGGTGTACCCAGCGTCACCAACGTCGCAACGTCAGGGTGAGCGTGCCACAACCCGACTGTTGATTCAGTTACATCCCCATGAATAATGTAGGGTTTTTCCCCTAAATAAATCCGCGCAATCCAGCCCCCCGCCGAGTGACCGATTAAGTTAACTTGAGAAACGTTATACTCCTCAAGCATCCCTTTCACGGTTTGGTCGATTGTCCGCAAAATCGGTACGATTGAACGCCCTCCCACCGTGGGAAACCAATCCCGTTGTTGCAGGGGTACAGTGACGGTAGGAAACCCCAATTCCTGTAAGGATTGCTCTAAAGCCCGATATTCAGTTGCCCCAGCGAAAAAACCCGGTAAAATGACGGTCGGTAACGGCATTTAGGATTTAAACTGTTACATTTTCTTTACATTTTAGAAGATTGTGCAACCCGGTATTCTCTATGGCATCAGTGTTGGACCCGGCGATCCCGAATTAATGACGCTCAAAGGACTGCGAATTTTGCAACAAGTGCCCGTGGTGGCTTTTCCGGCTGGAGTTCACGGCAAACCAGGATTCGCTCAACAAATTGTGAATTGTTGGTTGAATGAGCATCAGGTGCAGCTTTCCTTAACTTTTCCTTATGTGCAAGACCTTGACATTTTGACTCAAGCATGGATAGAAGCGGCAGAGCAAGTCTGGCACTATCTTCAAGCCGGTCAGGATGTGGCATTTGTTTGTGAAGGCGATATTAGTTTTTACAGCACGTTTACCTATTTGGCGCAAACCCTGCAAGAACAGCATCCTATGGTGACGGTGCAGAGGGTTCCGGGAGTCTGTTCACCGATGGCAGCCGCTTCAGTGTTAGGGTTGCCCCTAACCTTGCGGCAAGAGCGCCTCATTGTGCTGCCGGCTCTCTATAATGTGGAGGAGTTGGAAACAATTTTAGACTGGGCAGATGTCGTAGTCCTTATGAAAGTAAGCTCGGTTTACGAACAAGTCTGGAAAATACTCCATCGCCGTCAGCTATTGGAGAAGGCGTGGGTGGTGGAACGAGCAACACTACCTGACCAAGTAATTTATGAGGATTTACACGATCGCCCTACCCTAAACTTGTCCTACTTTTCTTTAATGATTATAAAAGTGAGCGAATCCTACCCCTCAATTGACGCAAGTTAATAGATAAAACTTTTCTACTGATCCCATCCCCCGACCCAACAACCTGCGTACCCCAATGCAGTGAAGTGAACTATAACAGCTATGTCTAAAGATTCCTTTATCAAAAGCGTCTCTGAAAAGCTCAATCAACCCACCAGTATCGCAGTAATGGCATCTGTAGGTATTCACGCCATACTCGGAGTGTCACTACCCTACGTCATGCCGGTTTTTTCCCGCGAAGAACCGCCACTGCGACAGACTGTTCAAGTGCTAGAGTTAACACCAGCAGATTTGAGCCGTCTCCCGGATCTTTCTGTACCGTCTTTACCGCCCTATTATCAGACACCGTTGTCTTCTCAGTCGCTGCTACCGCCTCAAACCCCACCAGATTCCCGAAAGTCTGGTAGCACGTTTTCTTTAGATCCTCGCCAGTCATTTCAAATTCCTTTGGGAGGTAAACAAACTGATCAAAGGGGAAGTAAACGAACCGCTCAAAAGGGCAAAGGTGAAAAACAGGAGCAGCCCCAATCCAGAATTGTCGTGCCTCATAAGAATCCGGCAATGATAAATCTGCCCCTATCAGGTGGCAGACTCGCTTCGGCTTCCCTTGAACAATTTGAGTCTGAGAATCAGGACACTCAATCACAAGGCTCCTCCACTACAAGGATGGATTCAGGGACTAGTGAGCGTCGGAATCAAGAGCGGGAGTCTCAGAGAGGGATTGCACCACCAGGAGAAGCTTTCAAGCACGACATTGTTGCCCATAATCCCCAAGCCAACCATCAATCGCCAACCAATGAAAATTCTGACGCTCAACGCCCACGGCCGTCACAACAAAACACCCATGATCTAGCGGGGAACTCGAAACCTGACAGCACAAGTACTGACAATCAGGAAGTTGCGCCAAATAATCCTACAGGGCGAGATGGGAATACACCAACGATAGAAATGCCTTTGGCTGGCACCTATCCGAAAGAGGCTTGCTCAAAAAAACTGAGCGGTACAGCAGTCTTTGGGGTATTAGTGGGTGCTGATAGCAAGATTGCTAATATACAGGTACTCCAGAGTGCGGGTGAGCTTCTCGATACACAGGCGCGACGACAGATCAATGCCCGCCGTTTTGAAAATTCAACGGGTCAACAAAAAGCTTATCGGGTTTCCGTCCCCTTTGAGTACAACAATAAGATTTGTCCTTCTTCGTCGGCTCCCCCAGACTCCCCTCAATCGGAAAACTCTCCTGAACCGGAAAACTCTCCAGCAGCTCGGCAAACTCCCAAACCGGAAAACTCTCCTGACGCTCAAGAGACGCCTGATAACGAATAACCTGTCCGTTCTACTGGAATCCCCAAATTTCAAGGGCGCTGGATGAGAGAATAAGATTAGCAACGATTCGGGGCTTAACCAAGCCGTGTTCAGATTACAACAAGAGGAACCCAAGTCACTATGCCTTTAAGAGAACCTCGCCACTTGTTAGTAACGGGTGGAGCGGGGTTTATCGGCTCCAATTTCGTCCATTACTGGTGCGATCGCTACCCAGGTGATCGCGTAGTTGTGCTAGATTTGCTCAGTTACGCTGGCAATCGCCGCAATCTAGAAGCGTTGGAGGGAAACCCCAATTTTCGGTTTGTACAGGGAGATATTTGCGATCGCACCTTAGCAGACGCCCTACTGCAAGCTGAAAATATCGATACCATCGCTCATTTTGCCGCAGAATCCCATGTTGATCGCTCGATCTTAGGACCTGAAGCCTTTGTGAGAACTAATGTTCTCGGCACCTCTACCCTTTTAGAAGCCTTTCGACAACACTGGCAGCAGCGAGGGCAAAAGAATAACACCTTTCGCTTTTTCCACATTTCCTCCGATGAAGTATTCGGTAGTCTCAATCCTGAGAGCCCACCGTTTACAGAAACCACGCCCTATTCTCCCAACAGTCCCTACGCTGCCTCCAAAGCGGGTAGCGATCACATCGTCCGTGCCTATCACCACACCTACGGCTTACCCACACTCATTACCAACTGCTCAAATAATTACGGTCCCTACCAATTTCCCGAAAAGCTGATTCCCTTGATGTGCATTAACATCTTAACGGCTCAACCCTTACCGATTTACGGAGATGGAGAGAATGTACGGGATTGGCTTTACGTCGGTGATCATTGCAACGCTATTGATTTGGTGATTCACAAAGGCACCCCAGGAGAAACCTATAACATTGGTGGTAATAACGAAATTAAAAATATCGAACTGGCTCGCATGGTGTGCCAGCTTATGGATGAACTGGCACCCAACTTGCCCGTGCGCCCGAGTAGCCAATTAATCACCTTTGTCAAAGATAGACCAGGACATGACCGTCGTTACGCTATTGATGCTAGCAAGATTAGCACTCAATTTGGTTGGAAACCTCAAAAAACGATTCAAGAAGGTTTGCGCCAAACTGTTGAATGGTATTTAAATAACCGTGATTGGTGGGAACCCTTGCTGTC
The DNA here is from genome assembly GCF_015207375.1 of Coleofasciculus sp. LEGE 07092. Classification (GTDB taxonomy): domain Bacteria; phylum Cyanobacteriota; class Cyanobacteriia; order Cyanobacteriales; family Coleofasciculaceae; genus LEGE-07092. The sequence goes on from NZ_JADEWY010000005.1 coordinate 17,016, forward strand.
AGACGAATATCAAGCTTACTACCGACAAGTTTACGCTTAGAAATTTGTCCTTATGGAAAAAGCTACATTTGGAGCCGGTTGCTTTTGGGGAGTAGAGGCAGCATTCGGCAAAGTCAAAGGAGTGACATCTACCTCAGTCGGTTATATGGGGGGGCATTTTCCCAACCCCTCCTACCTTGATGTTTGTGCCAGAATAACCGGACATGCTGAAGTCGTACAGATTGAATACGACTCCTTGCAGATCTCCTACTCTGAACTCCTTAATGTAGTTTGGACTATCCACGACCCCACCCAATTCAACCGCCAAGGAGTTGACAGAGGCGAGCAATACAGATCCGTGATATTTTTCCATAATTCTGAGCAGGAGAAAACCGCAAGAGCATCGAAACAGAAACTTCAGCTATCTGGCAACTATGACAAAGACATTGTGACGGAAATTAAGCCAGCGTCAGACTACTATTTAGCTGGAGAAGAACACCAGCAGTATTTTGAAAAGCGGGAACGACGGATCAATCATTCATAATTCACCCAACGACTAGCAATCGGCATCCGCCAACCCGTGCCAAAAGCGCGATCGGTAATTTTCAGTCCCGGTGGGGCTTGCCTGCGCTTGAATTCAGCACGGGCAACCATTCGCAGAACTTTATTCACAATGGCTCGATCATGACCGACATTGATAATTTGCTCCGGAGATTGATGGTTGTGAATCAGTCGGTGCAAGATGTCATCAAGAACGTCGTAAGAGGGTAGAGAGTCTTGGTCAAATTGATTGGGCTTGAGTTCTGCACTGGGGGGTTTAGAGAGAATAGAACTCGGAATAATTTCGTTTTGGAAACTGGATTCAGATGTCCCAATTCCCCTACTATTAATCCACTTACATAAGGAATAAACGCGGGTTTTAGGAACATCTGCGATCGCAGCCAATCCCCCATTCATATCCCCGTAGAGGGTGCAGTACCCAACTGCCATCTCTGATTTGTTACCCGTCGATAAGAGCAGATAGCCAAACTTATTCGCAACTGCCATTAACAAGTTACCCCGAATCCGGGCTTGAATGTTCTCCTCGGCAACGCCAAACTCCGTCCCCGCAAATAGCGGTTCTAACGTCTGTTCATACCCTTCCATTAAGTTCCCAATCGGCAGAACGTGAGTCTTGATGCCCAAATTTCCTGCTAAAGAGAGGGCATCGCTAACCGAGTGTTCAGAACTAAACGGCGACGGCATCAGCACACCCAGCACATTTTTAGCCCCTAATGCTTCTACTGCAATCGCCGCAACCAGAGACGAATCAATACCACCACTCAACCCAATAACAACTTGCTTAAAACCACATTTACGGGTATAGTCTTTTATACCGAGAACGAGGGCTGACCAAATCTCCTCATCTTCATTGGCTGATGCTGCTGCTAAGGTTGTTGGCAGCAAGTCTCTCATGTCCTCCTCAAAGTCCAAAATTATCAAATCCGTCTCAAACCCACGGGCGTGACAAACTTTCTCTCCAGCCCGATTAAACGCCACACTGTTACCATCAAAAATCAGGTCATCGTTTCCCCCCAACTGATTGACGTAGAGAAGGGGTTGCTGGTAGCGCTTTGCAGTATGCTGCAACAGCGCCTCTCTCAGTTTCTGCTTGCCGACACTGTAGGGCGATGCTGAGAGGTTAACAATAATATCGACACCCTGTTCGGCTAAGTCTGTAATGGGATTGACTGCATAATTTTTTTTGCCCCAAAACTCCTCATCATTCCATAAGTCTTCGCAAATGGTAACGCCTATTTTGACTGAGGATGTCACAGGCTTACTCTGCTGTGTTTCTACAACCTCTAAGGTAAAAGAATTACTGTGAAGCCCTGGTTCAAAATAGCGGTTTTCATCAAAGACATCGTAAGTGGGCAAGAGTCGCTTGTGAAAAACCTGCTGCACCTTACCCTGCTCAATCAAGGCGATACTATTAAATAGGGGCTTACCACCTGCAATTTGTGCTTTGGGATTTGGCGTCACTGTTCCCACCAAAACCGCTAAAGAGGGGGGTAGCTGCTGCGTTAGCTGTTCCAAGGTAACAGCCATAGAGTCCACAAAACTGGGATTGAGCAGCAAGTCTCTGGGTGGATAACCACACAGCGAAAGTTCTGGGGTTAGCAAGAGGCGAACACCCTGACGGGCAACCCTATTGGCAGCCTCGAGAATCTGTTGGGCATTGTCAGTGAGGTTGCCGATGGTGGGATTGAGTTGAGCGATCGCGAGTTTCATCGTGTCGGTTTTGCGGCACACAATATCCAAACTCTAATCGATCTGTGAAGGATGAGCAAAGTTTAGGTGAATTTTAAGGGAGTAGGGAATAGGGAGTAGGGAGTAGGCTTTTGCCGTGAGCGTGACCCTAAGACCTGTCGAAGGGTCACGCCGAAGTCCGAACGGGAGTAGGGAATATCAGGGGCTGTTACCGAACCTTTGCAAAAAATACACGTTATGTTTGTTACAAATGAAGCAAAGTTCACCGTTTCTTTTTAATCGGTTAAATTTTGTTTCTCATTTCTTTAAGTTTGTGGTCTATGGAGAGAAGCTATTCACTGTATTATTACTAGTTACAGGCAGTATGAAATTAGGAGTTTTAAGGTTTTAGAGTCTAATTTAAAAAAAATACCGTTCAATGCCTTCCTTTTATTCGTTAAAATCCTAGGTAAATTTGCCAAATTTAGGAACGGAAACTAATCGGTTTAAGTTGTCGTCAAGAATTAACTGAGACTGATTCTGGCTGTAGGATTCATGATTAGAATCGGAGAAACATAAACATATGGTTTACTGGAAGCATCTTTCCTATCTAGGCGCTTTTGGCGTCACCCTCTTTTTACAAGTGGCAACATTTTCTTTGGCAGTACCGCAGCTCAAGGCGCAATCCCTAGAAGTTAGTCTCACTTTTCCACCTGGAAAGGGTGTAGGAGCGCCCGCTAGAACAGGTGGCGGGGGACGGCGTTCGGGACTTAGTTGTGTGCAAGGTAATATTCCCCTAACCGCCTTAACCCCGACGAATAATCTGATAACAACTGCTTCCGGGAATCCCACCTTGTTTTGGTATATTCCTGCCACTAAGGCGGATTCGGCAGAACTGATTGTGGTTGACGAAGAGGGAAACGAAGTCTATTTGAATACCTTAGCACTTCAGAATGCTCCTGGTGTTGTGGAACTGAGTCTTCCAGAACAGGTATCCCTGGAACCAAATAAGCGATACATCTGGCAGTTTTCTATTATTTGCAATCCGTTAGATCGGAGTGAGGATAATTACGTCCGGGGTTGGATTGAGCGTAAACAGAGTCAGGAGCTGGACATAACCTTAGCGGAACTGAATCAAAACCTGAAGGAACTGGAAACTAACCCCTGTGAGGTAAAAAAACGCCTGCAACAGCAAGCTAAAGATTTAGCAGGGGCTCAGATTTGGGCAGAGACAATTACCATTCTTGCCCGGTTATACCAGACACTGCCAAAAGATCGCACGATCGCGACGGAATGGGAAGAACTATTAGAATCAGTGGAGTTAAATGCGATCGCGACAAAACCCCTATTGGATTGTTGCAGACCTGAACCCCAACCGACTGACGGGGTAACGATGTCTCCAGAGGAGATATCCGACGAAAATTAAAACAGACTTTTGCTATAGCAACCAATTTGTATGAATAAGAGCCTTACTATCTGTGCTATTACTGCCACCATTTTGATTTTGGGTTCAGTGTCTACCAAGGCGCAGACAACCTTTCAAAATCCCTTATTGTTTTCCCAACAACGCAGCAATACGCAAACGACTGAGGGTGAAACGAGGGTTCGTATTGACCTCAATCGTGCCAAAAACTTAGCTCGTCAAGGGGCAGAGAGAGCTAATGGTGGACTTGGGCGCTATCGTGCCGAACCAGCTATGCATGGTCCGATAGAAGAGTCGCCTTATGTGGATAATGGTGATGACACTTGGACGTTTACCTTTCAGGGAGGCGCACCGAATTCCAGACCTGATATCGAGACAGTTGTAACGGTTAGCGAAACGGGAACGGTAACGATAGACTACAACGGCGCAATTCGTACAACCGAAAACACCATCACTCAACGACGCAACGCTACTATTGACCTTAATCGGGCTAAAAATTTAGCCCGTCAAGCGGCTGAAAGACTCAATGGCGGATTGGGGCAGTATCGCGCTGAATCGTCTATGCACGGTCCGGCAGAGAAATCGCCTTATGTAGATAATGGTGATGGCACCTGGACGTTTACGTTTAAGGGCGGCACACCCACTGATCAACCCACAATTGAGACGGTGGTAACGGTTAACCAGACGGGGAACGTAACTGTAGACTACAACAGTTCAATTCGCCAGTGAAACTAATGTAGAGATGTACCTAGGTATGTCTCTATAGGATGAAACAATTATGCCAAGACCCTTAAAGCAACTACTTTGGGAATGGCGCGGCGTGTGGATTACTGCCCCGGCTGTTACAGGTGTAGTGATTTTACTGCGCCTGACTGGTTTTTTCCAGTCATGGGAGTGGGCAGCTTACGATCAATATATGCGCCTGCGTCCTTATGAAGAACCCGATCAACGAATTGCGATTGTGGGTATTGATGAAGCGGATGTGAACGAAATCGGTCAGGCAATTATTCCCGATGGCACTTACGCCCAGTTAATTGAAAAACTCAAAACTAGCGAACCGAGAGCTATTGGTTTAGATGTTTATCGGAATGTACCAGTAGAACCTGGCAATCGAGAATTGTTGCAGGTGTTCCAATCGACACCCAATCTGGTTGGCATCCAAAAAGTGGTTGGGGACAGCAGCCGGGAGGCTGTAGCACCGCCACCTGTCCTGAAAGAAAAAGGGCAAGTGGGTGCCAATGATATTATCTTTGATTCCGATAGCAAGGTTCGGCGCGGCTTGCTGCAAGTCGAGAGTAGCAATGGGGAAACTCTTCCCAGCTTCGGATTGTATTTGGCACTGCTTTATCTAGATGCTGAAGGTATTGCCCCCAAACCCTTTACTGACAATCCTTTTATATGGCAGTTGGGCAAAACTATGTTTACTCGGTGGCAAGCCAATGATGGGAGCTATGTGCGAACTGATGACCAGGGTTATCAAGTAATGTTGAAGTATCGGGGAGGTGAGAAACCCTTTGAAACCGTCTCTATGCAAGATGTTCTGAAAGACCGCTTACCGAAAGATTGGGGACGCGATCGCATTATTTTAATTGGTTTTGTGGGTGAGAGTTTTCAGGATTTTATCTTTACCCCCGATAGCAGCAGTTTGTTTGCCCTACCAAAACGCATGGCGGGGGTTGAATTCCATGCAAATCTCACCAGTCAGGTTATCAGTGCTGCCTTAGAAGGTCGCCCTCTCATCAAAAGTTGGTCAGAACCTGTAGAGGGCTTGTGGATTTTGCTATGGTCTGCCGTGGGTGCTGTTTTGAGTTGGCAGGGACGATACAAGCGTGGCATTCGCCAGATTTCTTTGGGCAGGATGATAAAACCGATTCTGGCTGGGGGAATTTTGGTGGGGAGTACGTTTGCAGCATTTTCTTTGGGGTGGTGGATTCCGGTTATACCCCCCTTCGTTGCCATATCGGGGGCAGCGATCGCCATTACCAGTTACCTGGCGTACAATGCAGGCAAAATCCGCGAAACCTTTGGGCGCTATCTCACCGATGAAGTGGTTGCCAACTTACTAGAAAACCCCAACGGCGCAAAAATCGGGGGCGAACGGCGCAAAATCACGATCCTCACCTCTGATTTAAGGGGCTTTACTGCTACATCAGAACGCTTGCCGCCTGAAGAGGTGGTGAAGGTACTCAACCTGTATCTGGGGCACATGGCAGATATCATTACCCAGTACCAGGGAACCATTGATGAGTTTATGGGGGATGGGATTTTAGTGTTGTTTGGTGCTCCTACCCTCAGAGATGATGATGCCCAACGAGCGATCGCTTGTGCAGTTGCCATGCAGTTAGCCATGGTATCTGTGAATCAGGAGATGAAGCGATTAGATTTGCCATTTTTAAAAATGGGAATTGGCATCAACACGGGTGAAGTGGTTGTGGGAAATCTGGGATCGACAACACGAACCAAATACGGTGTAGTTGGCAGTCAAGTGAACCTGGCTTATCGTATCGAATCCTATACCACTGAAGGTCAAATTTTTATCTCTGAGTCTACTTTAGACGCTGTTGGGCAAACTGTAAAAATTGAGGGGGAGAAGCAGGTTCAACCAAAAGGAATCAAGGAACCCATTACCATTTATGAGGTGGGTGGAATTGGGGAACCTTTTAATCTGATTTTGCCCAAAGAAGAAGAGGTATTCGTTGAGCTAGCCGCAGAAATTTCTATACACTATTCTGTTCTCGAGGACAAGCATATCAGCAACACCCGCTTTGAGGGCAGTTTAACGAAACTTTCTACTAAAGGAGCTGAAGTGCGATCGCCGCATTCTGTTGCCCCCTTGAGTAATATCAAGCTAAATTTATTAAGCTCAAATAATCAATCTCAATTCAGTGAAGATATTTATGCTAAAGTGTCGGAAAAACCAACCTCTAACGAAAGCTTTTACATCCAATTTACATCCTTACCACCTACGGTAGAAAGCATTCTGGAAAATCTCTATCAGTCTTCTCAAGTTGACATCTCCCTCGGTTAAAACACGAAGGATTCTAAGAGGATGTGGCTACGGGGTCTAAAAGACGCCCTACGCCACACTCCTTACGATATGATTTGGTCAGACAACTGATTACATCGTATCGTTGTGGGACTGCCAAATCTCCCCTTTAGAGTTAATGGTGCGGAGTTCTTTCCCGGTGCGACTGTCCCACAGTTTAATTGTCAGAACGTTACCGTAGTTATCGTAACTGCTGCTAGGGAAGGAGGGAAGGTTTGCCCGTTGGGACTGAATCTTGAGATAATCTTCTTCTTAGTCAAGCTTTCGGCTGATTTCCGCAGACCAAGCAGGACTCCATCAGTATAATTAAAGGCTGACCGCAATAGACGCATTTTCTCTCAAAAGAATTGCTCAGTTGCTCTTGAGGCAATTCCCGACACTTCAGGCACCCGAAAAACTCATCCCGGCTTTTAACGGCAAAGCAGCAGCATCCCGAGCATTTTTGTACTTTCCAAGTTACGTCGAGCATTGATTATTAAGCAAACGGTAAATAAGCTGCCACCTAAATGCCATCGATTGCGCTGATAAAGTCGCATTACTTCAGTCACTAAGGAGCAGACGGTGAATTCAGAGCCAAGAACGCAAAAACTTTCTCTCCGTTTTCTCATCCACAAGAGGGAAGCAAGAAATTGAACGGGCGGGTTATTTTTGCTTTGGCTGACTATATAGCGTTTTTCTATCGAGTGAGATACAAAGCCCTGGATTTCAGGGAGTCAAGAGTAGGCAGTAGGCAGAAAACTCGATGTACCTGACTGTAAAGAGGAATTGCTATATAAACTCCACTAGTTTGGCACAAGTTTTTATCATCTACCATAGGGTAGATTTCTTTTAGTCCACTGGGGCAGACTCTTAATGTATTTTTTACGAGACTACTCCACAGATCGGGCTACCCTGTAGGGGAGATAAACCCTACTACAACCTAAACAGAGTTCTGACGAGAGTTTTATGACACAACCAAGCTTTGGCGTAATTGGTTTGGCAGTGATGGGAGAAAACCTGGCTCTTAATGTTGAGAGTCGAGGATTTCCCGTAGCCGTTTACAACCGTACCGCCGCAAAAACCAAAGATTTTATGGCGGAGCGAGCTCCGGGCAAGAACGTTAAGGATACTTATTCCGTTGAAGAATTCGTGCAAGCTCTAGCACGCCCCCGCAAAATTCTGGTAATGGTAAAGGCAGGCAAACCCGTTGACGCAGTTATCGATCAACTCAAACCCCTGCTAGAACCCGGAGATATGATTATCGATGGCGGAAACTCTCTCTATGAAGATACCGAGCGACGTACCAAGGAGTTAGAAGCCACAGGACTAGGTTTTGTGGGCATGGGTGTCAGTGGTGGCGAAGAAGGAGCGCTCCACGGCCCGAGCTTGATGCCAGGAGGAACTGATACGGCTTATAAGGAGTTAGAGCCAATTCTCACCAAGATTGCAGCTCAAGTCGATGATGGTCCTTGCGTCACTTACATCGGTCCCGGTGGTGCCGGTCATTATGTAAAGATGGTGCATAACGGTATTGAGTATGGCGATATGCAACTCATTGCTGAAGCCTACGACTTACTCAAGAACGTCCTAGGACTTGATCACAACCAGCTTCATGAGGTGTTTGCCGAATGGAATACCACCGACGAGCTGAATTCGTTCTTAATTGAAATTACCGCCGATATTTTCAAGTACATTGACTCAGACACGAAGGGTTCCCTGGTAGAGTTGATTCTTGATTCTGCCGGACAAAAGGGAACGGGACGCTGGACGGTGGTAAGTTCTCTAGAGTTGGGTGTACCGATTCCGACGATGTACGCGGCGGTGAATGCCCGTGTGATCTCGTCTTACAAGCAAGAACGGGTGGCTGCTGCCAAAGAGCTAACGGGACCAACGAGCAAGTTTGATGGGGATGCGAAGGCATTTGTCAACAAAATTCGTGACGCCCTCTATTGCTCAAAGATGTGTTCCTACGCTCAGGGCATGGCATTGTTGAGTAAAGCGTCTGAGGAGTTTGGCTATAATCTGAACTTGGCAGAAACGGCTCGGATTTGGAAAGGTGGGTGCATTATTCGTGCAGGCTTCCTGGATAAAATTAAGAATGCCTTCAACGAAAATCCCAAGCTACCCAACCTGCTGCTAGCGTCTGAGTTCAAGCAAAGTATTTTGGATCGGCAAGAGGCTTGGCGAGAGGTGCTGATAGTCGCGAATAAACTGGGGATTCCAGTTCCGGCGTTCAGTGCTTCCTTAGATTACTTCGACAGCTATCGACGGGAACGCTTGCCGCAAAACCTGACGCAAGCACAGCGTGATTATTTTGGTGCGCACACTTACGAGCGAACCGATAAAGAGGGCGTCTTCCATACGGAATGGACTCAAACCGATAAAGAGTCGTTGCAACTTGGCACTACTGATTAGGGAGGGTTTTGCCCTTACCTTCTAACCCCCTCTCTCAATATTGGGAGAGGGGGTGTTCACTAGTGCAACTGAGTTTCAATCCCTGATAGGGATTATAGAGGATTGCGACATCCGCTACATCCTGAATGGCGTCCAAGTAAAAGGTTTCAATCCCTGATAGGGATTATAGAGGATTGCGACTTATACCTATCCTCACACCTGTTATTCAGAAGTAGGTTTCAATCCCTGATAGGGATTATAGAGGATTGCGACCTGGGGCTACCTCAAAAATTACCTCATGAGGATGTTTCAATCCCTGATAGGGATTATAGAGGATTGCGACCTTCATCAACTTGGCGATCACGGAAATAGATTGCTAAGTTTCAATCCCTGATAGGGATTATAGAGGATTGCGACTCATGCCGAACTACTGGCTGATCAGACCGAAGCTGTTTCAATCCCTGATAGGGATTATAGAGGATTGCGACCTAATGATAAATTACGACGCAGACTCTAGCCAAAAGTTTCAATCCCTGATAGGGATTATAGAGGATTGCGACTTACTAGTTTTATAGCACTTTTGCTACTTTTATAGGTTTCAATCCCTGATAGGGATTATAGAGGATTGCGACATTTGGTTATTCGCCGCCATTGCAGAGTAGGCTGATACGTTTCAATCCCTGATAGGGATTATAGAGGATTGCGACTAAATTGCAGCAGTACTTCCCCAAGGAAAAGCACGGTTTCAATCCCTGATAGGGATTATAGAGGATTGCGACGTAGCTCAGTGGTAGAGCAGCTATTTAATAGTTGGTTTCAATCCCTGATAGGGATTATAGAGGATTGCGACTTGGCTGTTTTGCCTCTCAGTTCGGGAAAAACCCGTTTCAATCCCTGATAGGGATTATAGAGGATTGCGACCAAAGGCTTGAGCAGGATTGCCATTGAGTTCGCAGTTTCAATCCCTGATAGGGATTATAGAGGATTGCGACAATCTTTAGGTAAAGTTCCTCATCAATGGGTTCTGTTTCAATCCCTGATAGGGATTATAGAGGATTGCGACTAAAGGAAACTATCAGATGATGTTCCTGAAACTAGTTTCAATCCCTGATAGGGATTATAGAGGATTGCGACCTTCCTGTCTCAAATTTTGAAATAATTGCCCCATTAGTTTCAATCCCTGATAGGGATTATAGAGGATTGCGACGGACGAAGCGTTCCGCTCATTGCAAGCCAGCTACCTGGGTTTCAATCCCTGATAGGGATTATAGAGGATTGCGACCATCGATCATCTTTCCGAAGAAGCCTCGGAGTTGGTTTCAATCCCTGATAGGGATTATAGAGGATTGCGACCGCAGGCATCCAGAACCCTTACCGTATTTAGTTTTCAAGGTGCGTTGGTGACAGTCTCCTCTCATAATAGCATTCCAGAGCCAAAGGTTGACAAGAGGAAATTTTTAAATCGGCTGAAATCCATTCATAGTAAGGCTTTCAGAAGCGGTGACACCCTCCTTTACAAGGTAAAGGCTGTAAACCCTTATCCAATAAGGAATGTAGCCCGAAAATCCAAACAACTTCAGAAAACACCTACAGGTTGTCACCATCAAGGGAAAAAATCGAATTATCTCGCAATTGCTCACCGCCAATTCTCTCCATTTTACCCTGGCAATAAGGACAAAGAGAGTAAAAGCTAACGCAAATACCTCTTCAAGTACTCTTATCCCTCACCCCGCCGCAGTCCTCGTGTAAATTCCCTTAATGCCTCAATTTTGGAAGCCATCATCAGACACCGAGATAGTAGGTTGATGTCCAATTGTGGCAGAACTTCTGAGCGCTCAATCCGCTCGTATTCTGACTTACGCAAATGGTAGAGCCTAAACACCCCATCTTCCCAAAGCCATACTTCAGGGACACCTAAAGCTTGATAGCGAGTCAACTTGCGTGAGCTGCCACTGGTAAAAATCACTTCAATCGAGAGATCGGGACGGGTCGCTGAGAAGCTCCCAATAGCAAAGGATTCATCAGCTTGTGCCGAAACCTCAAGTTCCTCTTTTTCTTGAGTACAGCTACCTAGTGGGTTAAATTCGAGTTCTTTCTCCAGAAAATACTGAACTAATAACGCCGTAATCATTCGGCTGATTGATTCGCAGTCTGGAGAAACTCTCAAGATCTCAACCTCTTCCTTGTAGTAACCCAGCCGTATCCCAGGTGAGTCGGCAAAGCTTTCCTGTAGTAGCTTGAACTGTTGCCAGTTCATTCCAGTGTGAATGAACTGTTGTGTTGTTGGCTTGTCTAGTGGTTTTGTGGTCATGGCGATCGCCTCTTAATCTGCCCTCTTAGGACTAACAAATGGCATCTAAACTTATGCCACAGACTACTAGTAGATTGCTAAAACCTTGTCAACAAGCTCTGTTATCGTTTGGTCTGGGCTGCTAGAAGCATACTCAGAGCGTATTCGTTATGCGGTTGAATTGCCAATGCTTTTTTGAGGGAGACAACGGCATCATCAAAGCGTTTTAGATCCATCAAGGCTTCGGCTTTGTTGACCCAAGCATCGACTGAATTGGGATTAAGAGCAGTAGCTTTGTCAAGGGCAGTAAGCGCTTTATCAGGATTCCCTAACAAAATGAGTGCGACTCCCTGGTTAATCCAGGCATCGGCAAAATCGGGATTGAGTGTTGTGGCTCGTTCGTAGAGCGCTAATGCTTCTTGGTGCTTTCCTTGCTGTTGCAGGGCAGAACCCTTACTCCACAGCGCCTCTGGGTAGTTTGGGTTAATGGCAAGTGCGCGATCGCAGGCGGTAATTGCTTCAGCAAAACGTTGCTGCGTGTTCAGATTGTAGCAGCGCTGCCACTGGGCGGCGGCGGCGGCTGCATCGACTTGGGGTTCAGGGGGAGGGGCAGCCGGTTTAGCAGGGGATGGTGCTGGAGAGGCTTGAGGGGCAGCAGGTTTATTTGACGTTGGTGGTGCTTGAGTACCAGGGGGTTTTTCTGAAGCTGAGGGGGTTTGGGTAGCCGCAGGTTGCTTTGGTGATTGAGTCGTAGCCGATGTCGATGGGTTTGTATCCTTCGGCGTACTTTCAGCAACAGGACGTTCAGAGGGAGCTGGCTCGGACTCCTTATCCGTTTTTTCAGGGGTCTTTTCAAGGTTGGAACGATCAGTTGCAGGTGGCTTGGCTGACTCCGTAGAGCTGACAGCCGTCTGTTCGGCTGACGTTTTATCGGTAGGAGTTTGACTGACAAACTGGGAGAAGAAAAAAGTCCTAGCCAGCAAACCTCCTCCACCCACTGCGGCTAAAATAGCGATCGCGAATAAAGGCTTGAGGAAGCGTCTCTGGGCTGGTTCCGGTGCAGCAAGGGTTGGCGATGAACTCCCCGATGAGTGTGCAAAGTGGCGTTCCGTTGTGGGTGGGGCTGTGTTGCTAGCCGCAGGTTGAGGCTGAACTGGGGGGTTTGTCGGCACCCAAAAATGGGTCGATAAATCATCTGTCCCAGATGCCGTTGAGTCTGGGGTTTGAGCGGATGCGGGTAAGGATAGTGCGATCGCTCCTGAGATACTCTGCAAGGCGTCCAACGCTGCTGCTGCTGTCTGGTAGCGAACGCGAAAGTCGTAACGCACCATCAGGTCAAGAAATTCCGTCAGTTCAGGGTTAACTTGAGGTGCAAAATCGCGCCAGTTAATTTCTCCCGTTTCGGAATCTTCCCGTAGCAACTTGGGATGAAGTCCGGTTAGTGCCTGAATCCCAATGATACCCACGGCGTAAATATCGCTGCTAAAGCGAGGCTGTCCCCCTAACTGTTCTTTGGGAACGTAACCCTGAGTGCCAATTGAAATAGTCAAGTCTGTTTTGCCAGATGAGGGATTGAGCAACTGCGTCGTAACTTGCTTGACCGCACCAAAGTCAATCAGTACAATTTTGTCATCTGAGGAGCGACGCATCAGATTGGACGGTTTGATGTCGCGGTGAATGACATTCTGATCGTGAACGAAAGCCAGCACCTGGAGAACATCTTGCAGCAGGGCAATCGTCTGGCTTTCTGACCAAGGCTTACCATTCCGCAACTCTTTGGTGAGGGGGTTTCCGACAACCAACTCCTGAGCCAGATAAAATTCTTCATTCTCCTCAAAGTGGGCAAGCAGGCGGGGGATCTGGTCGTGGTTACCAAGTTGGTAGAGAACTCTAGCTTCTGTATCGAAAAGCCGTCTTGCCGTTTGCAGAAAGGCAGCATCATGGGTCTGAGGCTTGAGCTGCTTGACCACGCATTGGGGTCGATCTGGTAAATGCAAGTCTTCTGCCAGAAAGGTTTGACCAAACCCACCCGCTCCTAGCTGGCTGATAATTTTGTAGCGTCCGCCTAGGGGTTTCTCGGAGTTGGTCGGTTGAAATAGACGTAAAAGGTTCAATCCCATGCCCTGCCCTTACTAGCTCATTATTTTAACCGATTATTTTCGAGGAGGGGTTGTTGTCCTATCTACCCTACCGTCGTAATTATTTTTAACTATAGTATTGTTTGTAGTTACCCACTCCTATCGTCAATATTGCCAAGATTCTGAGTCCTTCGTCCCAGAGTTTTGACGTTAAAACTCCCGCTAGAGTTTCAGTTTCCTCCTAAGTTGGGAAAACGGTTATCAAATCTGAAATAGCCAGATAACCCTAGTTTTTTGACTAAATAACGATGTCAGCCGGCGTTTTATATCCATTTGACTTATGTACATTCAATTGAGGTGGGAAGACCCAGAAACCGGGGAGGTAAAGCGATCGCTTTTGGTAGCGCCAATTGCTGTTGGTCGAGAAGCAGACCAGATGCCAGAACAGTGGGGAGGACGAGCTGTCTCGCGTCTAGAGTTAGTCCATCAGGAAATTTCTCGGTTTCACGCCCTGATTTCAGTGGAGAACAACAAGCTCTATGTTACCGACCAGCAGAGCGCCAATGGCACCTTTCTCAACGGACGCCGAGTTCGACAAAGCACCCAGCCCTTTGGCAGTAAAGATACACTCCGCATCGGTCCTTATAAAATGACAGCAACACTGATGGGGGAAAATGACCTTAATGCCACTGCTCAAAATCCCGATCAGTCGAATCTTTCACCACCCGTTAAATCACTTTCTAAGAACACCCTAATCGTTTGGACAATTGGTGTGGGCGTGCTGCTATTGGCAGGTTTTGGGGCTTGGGCAGCATTCAGTGCCTTACTAGAGCAATCCCGTCCTCAGGTGCCAACGACTCCCACGCCTAAGACAAGTTACTTGAGGCAGGGAAGGGGAATGGGGGAGCTGGGGAAATTTAATTGCTAATTTATGGCTCGCTTACAACTTTTTAGCTCAATTATTAACTTCTCCCAACTGCTGACTCATGGCGTTCTCTAAGCAACCCCTTTCTAGAGTCTTTCGTTTTAAAGCGATCGCTCCCCGATTCTGGCGTTGGTTTCAACAACCTGTCCATTTCCAGTCAAACAGACAAAAACAGTACCACAGCAGGCGGCGTTGGCGGTTGGTGTTGCTGGGTTTGCTGGCGCTGCTGCTGACTTTAATATCGGTTCCCAGCGCGGCGCAAACGTCCCCTGTTGAACAGAATAAAGTTCCTGTAGTACTGGACGGTCGCGTTTTGTTTGAGGTGGGGAATTTTGGCACTGGCTACCGGGCTGCTAAACGAGCCGAAATCATTAATAACGCTCTGAAAGAAGAGGTGCAATCGCCTCAATTGGCAGAGATTGTCGTGGTTCGGGAAGATGATTTGATAGCCCTTCGCTCTCGGCAGAACCAACGCCATCTTTTAACGGTGAGGGAAGAAGATACCCTTGAAGGTCCAAACAGTTTGAGCCAAGCCAATTTTTGGCGGAAGACTATCGAAGATGCCCTGCGTCGGGGGCAGCTAGAACGAACTTCAACCTATTACCGTAAGGCGCTAATGCTTGCGGTTGGTGTGGTACTCGGGGCGATCGCTGTTCATGTTAGCCTACTCTTTTTTAGAAAATGGGCATCTCACCGCCTGTCTCTCTGGCTGAATGAATCGACTTCCCCACTTCATTCGTGGGAGCAGTCGGCTCGGCTTTTGCTAAAACTGGCGCTGCTGGGAGTACAGGCAGGTTTGTGGACGGCAGTTGCTTTTTACCTGACTGACTTGTTTCCCCAAACCCGAAGCTGGCGCTATGAGCTATTCAACTTTCTCCCCAAGTTATTTAACTTCCTAAATTCTCCCGTCATTAATCTAGGTAACAGCAATTATTCAGCTCTGCAAATGCTGTTACTGCTGGGTTTGACGGTAGGACTGTGGTTTGCCGTTAGCTTTGTCACCAAACTTTTTAAATCCTACGTCTTGGGTCGAACAGGAGCTGAACCGAGGGTGCAGGAGGTTATTGCGGTGCTAACGCAGTATACCCTCACTTTCCTGGGATTGATTGTACTGTTGCAAATTTGGGGGTTGGATGTTGGTTCTTTAACGATTCTCGCCAGTGTCTTGGGGGTGGGAATTGGCTTCGGCGTTCAGAACATTGCCAACAACTTTATCAGTGGCTTGATTATTACCTTTGAGCGACCGATTCAGGTCGGAGATTTTGTGAAGGTGGGTGAGTTATTGGGAACGGTGGAGCGAATTGGCGCACGGAGTACAGAGATTTGCACCCTTGATCAGGTGACGATGATTGTACCCAACTCCCGATTTTTAGAGAGTGAAGTGATTAACTGGAGTCACGGAAATCCTATTTCTCGCCTGCGGATTCCCATTGGTGTGGCTTACGGTTCTGATGTGAAGAAGGTACAAATGGCACTTATAGAAGCCGCCAAGAGTCATCCAGAGGTATTGCTGCAACCCCATCCCCAGGTTTGGTTTCAGGGATTTGGTGATAGCTCCCTCAACTTTGACTTATTAGTCTGGATTGGAGACCCGAAGCGGCAGTTTAAAATTAAGAGTGACCTCAACTATCGGATTGAGGAGACTCTCCGGTGCTACGAACTGGAAGTACCCTTTCCCCAACGCGACTTGCACTTGCGATCGCCCCAACTGGATGCATTAATGGGGGCATGGCTCCAACAGCAGACGCCAATGCTATCTCTACCCCAGCAAACGGAGGCTCCGAATGGTGATCAACCCAGTGTAGAGTATAACTATACTCCAGAGAATCCCTTAGACGATACTGTAGGTTCAGCAGAACCTTTATCTGAGCAATTGTTAACCTCGACTGTTGTCAAAAAGGAACTGACCTATACAGACATTGAGGCATTAGTCAAGGCAATGCGGGAATCAGGGGGACTCGAAATTAAAGACCGCAGCTATCGTCTGAATATCTATCCAAACTGTTTTATTGGGGCACAAGCCGTTGAATGGTTGGTGCAGCAGCAAAAGTGTTCCCGGAAAGAAGCGATCGCTCTAGGGCAGTTCTTGATCGATCGCGGTATTATTCATCACGTACTAGATGAACGTTCTTTCCAAGATGACTATTCATTCTATCGGTTCTATGTTGATGAACGATGAGGAGAAGATTGGGACTGATGAAGCGAAATGAAATAAGTCAAGAGTGTCAACCCGAGTTGAAGAAACTTAGAGAGCAGTCAGGATTATCACAAGCAGCGCTTGCCAAATTAGTTGGCGTCACAGGCAAAACTGTAAGTAATTGGGAACGAGGAGTAACTCCTGCTAATTTGACTCTTTATCAAATGAAGGATTTATGCAGTGCGCTGGGGGTGACGCTTGAGGAGTTTACGGAATTATTTGGCTCCGTTCAAGTTGATGATTGAGCAGGTAGATCATGAACCGAAAACCTTTGTAATATGCTTGTTGAATCTTACAGTAACAATTGTTTCATCAGTTGGGGAAAGTAAGGTTGATTTAGACTCATTGAAGCAGGAGATCCCTACTGCTGCTGCAACGAGCGCCGCATAGTATCAACAGGTGGCATTTGTCCCAACCAGATTTTTAAAGCCGCAGCGCCTTGTTGCACCAGCATTTCCAACCCATCAATAGTAATCGCTCCCTGTTGTTTTGCCTGTTTCAGAAATTGGGTAGGATTGGGAGTGTAAATCAAGTCATAGGCGATCGCTCCTTCCCGCAATCCTTGCATTGTTACCGCATCTACAGGAGATTGCTCAATGTGAGGATACATCCCCACAGGTGTCGTGTTAACCAGTAAATCCGCTTGGGGTAAAACTTGGGGGAGTTGCTCCCAATTATAAACGTTGATACTTGCAGATAGGCTAGTATTTGCCCAACTTTGCTGAAATTGGCTTAATTTTTCCCGATTACGACCGACTACGTGAATCTGGGTGCAACCCAACTGCATACAACCAACCACAACCGCTCGCGCTGCACCTCCGTAACCTAAAATAACGATTTGGGTTTGACTCCAATCTTGCTCGTCAGCTTTTAAGGGAGTAATAAACCCTTCAACATCAGTATTAGTACCACTCCAACCACTATCAGTACGCCAAACCGTATTCACGGCGCCCACGAGTCGAGCAATATCTGATACCTCAGATAATAGGGGAATAATCCCTTGTTTGTGGGGAATAGTGAGATTGAATCCTTGCAAGCCAATCGCGGCAAACCCTGCAATCGCCACATTCAAATCTTCTGGTTTTACAGGTAAAGGGAGGTAGACATAATCAACACCCAATTGTGCGATCGCGCTATTGTGCATGATCGGAGAGAGAGAATGCTCGACCGGATGACCGATAACACCCAATAGTTTAGTTGTCCCTGTAATCTGTTGCATTAAAATCCATTGGTCTACTACTAAAGCTAGTTTATGGGACTCCGTGAACTAGGGACAGAATAGGGAATGGGGAATTCAATAGTTGTTGCATACAAATGTATCCTTTCCTTCTATAGGATTAAACGTAAACTCAGAAGCTTCTAACTTAAGAGAGATAGCTTCAGCTCCCATAGACGTTACATTTATTTACATAAGCACTAGTAAGTGATTGAAAAGGAGCTTTTTCCATGACTAACCAACCCAACACACCCATCACTAATCCCGAAACCATCACCAATCCCCAAGAGCGTAATGCATGGATATTCGGCTTCAATCCCCAAGCAGAAATTTGGAATGGTCGTCTAGCCATGCTAGGATTCCTTGTCGCTATTCTCATCGAACTATTTTCTGGGCAAGGACTCCTACACTTCTGGGGACTCCTCTAAATGAGTTGTTCCATTAGTCTAAAACAAGAACTTGAGAGGTTGAGACAAGCCTCTCAGGTTTTTTATTCCACAAAAATTATCTTCAAATTAACTAATGTAAACCTCCCGCCGGCTTTTATAAATACCACCACCCGTTATCATAAAAACCGCCAATCTTCTTCCTAATCTCCTCAACTCCTGCCACCAAACCTCTCCTCCTCTCTGCGTACCTCGGCGAAAACCTCTCTTGCCCCTCTGCGTAAAAAAAAAGCCACCTATCGAGCCTACTCAAAAATCTCAACCTCCAAAACTATCTAAACTGCAACAGCAACAATAACATCTCAATTCATAAAAGTTTGGACTCAAGCAAAAGCTAAAATACAATAGAGAACTGTTGCAATCAAATAGCCAACTAAACGCCTATGACCACTGCTGCACCGGCTAAAACGGAGTACGAAGCAATCATTGGTCTAGAAACCCATTGTCAGCTCAGTACCCAAACCAAAATTTTCTCATATTCCTCTACAGAATTTGGCGCTACCCCAAATACCAATATCGATCCGATCTGTATGGGATTGCCAGGAGTGCTGCCCGTCCTCAATCAAAAGGTACTAGAATATGCCGTCAAAGCGGGTTTGGCGCTCAACTGCCAAATTGCCCCCTACAGTAAATTTGACCGCAAACAGTACTTCTATCCCGACCTTCCCAAAAACTATCAGATTTCTCAGTACGATTTACCGATCGCTGAACACGGTTGGCTAGAAATCGAACTAACAGACGATGAGGGCAACCTCATCCGCAAGAAAATCGGCATTACTCGCTTGCATATGGAAGAAGATGCTGGCAAGTTGGTTCACGCAGGAAGCGATCGCCTTTCCGGTTCCACCTACTCCCTAGTGGATTACAATCGCGCCGGGGTGCCATTGGTAGAAATTGTCTCAGAACCCGATATGCGATCGGGTAAAGAAGCCGCAGAATACGCCCAGGAACTCCGCCGGATTATGCGTTACCTCGGCGTTAGTGACGGCAATATGCAAGAAGGTTCCCTGCGTTGCGATGTGAATATCTCCGTGCGCCCCATCGGACAGGAGAAGTTCGGCACTAAAGTCGAAATCAAAAACATGAACTCCTTCAACGCCATCCAGAAGGCGATTGAACATGAAATCGAGCGGCAAATCGCCGCTATTGAAGCAGGAGAAACCATTTTTCAAGAAACGCGACTGTGGGAAGAGGGTAGTCAGCGCACTATTAGTATGCGGATCAAAGAAGGCTCTAGCGACTACCGCTACTTCCCCGAACCTGACTTACCGCCGATTGAGGTATCCAAAGAACAGTTAGAGCAATGGCGGGGTGAACTGCCCGAACTTCCGGCACAGAAACGGTATCGCTATGAAAAAGAACAGGGACTTTCGGCATACGATGCCCGCGTGCTGACTGAAGATCGGCTAGTTGCCGAGTATTTTGAAATGGCGGTTGCAGCTAATGCCAATCCCAAACAAGTCGCTAACTGGGTAATGGGAGATATTGCCGCTTATCTGAATACGGAAAAGCTGATTATTAGCGAGATTGCCCTCAAACCTCTTATCTTGGCAGAACTGATTACTCTCATTGAAGAGGGTACGATTAGCGGTAAGATTGCCAAAGATATATTGCCCGAACTCCTGACTAAAGGCGGTTCTGCAAAAGAATTGATTGAGCGCAAGGGATTGATTCAAATCTCTGATGCAAGTCAACTTGACGCCATTATTGACGAGGTGATTGCCGCTAATCCCAAGGAGCTTGAACAGTATCGCAATGGCAAAACTAAGCTGCAAGGGTTCTTTGTCGGTCAGGTGATGAAGAAAACCAGTGGACGAGCTGACCCCAAACTGACTAATCAACTTTTGGGCAAGAAGCTGAAGGCTTAAGAGGAATGTCACTGGCTTAAACCGACATACCCCGCTTTCAATTAAACTTCACAGAAACTTCAAATGAGGGGTAACACCCCCCATCCTATTATTGCTATACTGTGATATGTAGATGCACCCTGATGATCGGGAGAGTCGCCTTAAGTGGCTCTCCTTTTATTTTTTTTCTAGTGGAGGTTGGCAGAAATAACTGACCCCATCTAGAGTATGAAAAGCTTTCACTGTTTGACTGCTAGGGAATCACCGTGGCTTCAGCCCGGTGAGGATGTCAAACCCCTTATTGTTGCAATCGTTCAACCCAAGTTCATAAGATGAACCTACCTGCATCAAGCCGAACCCAATTTACCCCGGATTTAAACATTTGTCGCATTTTAAACGGAATGTGGCAAGTATCGGGTGCCCATGGACGCATCGATCCCAAACAGGCAATCCAGACGATGTTCGATTACATGGATGCTGGTTTCACGACTTGGGATTTGGCAGACCATTACGGACCTGCCGAAGATCTTATTGGCGAGTTCAGGCGTCAACTCGCCGAAACTAGTGGTAAAGAGGCGTTATCTAACCTGCAAGCCTTCACGAAATGGGTACCAAGACCCAGCCGCATGACCAAGCAGGTCGTTGAGAAAAATATCGACATCTCCCTGAAACGGATGGGAGTAGAAAGTCTCGACCTGATGCAGTTCCATTGGTGGGAATACCGTGACCCCAGCTACCTAGATGCTCTCAAGTATATGACGGAACTCCAGGAGGAGGGAAAAATCAAGCACCTGGCTTTAACCAACTTTGATACCGAACATCTGAAAATTATCACCGATGCAGGTATCAAAATTGTATCGAACCAGGTGCAATATTCTCTAATTGACCGCCGTCCAGAAGTCAGCATGGTAAAGTTCTGCCAGGAACAGGATATCAAGCTGTTTACTTACGGTACTCTCGGCGGCGGTTTGCTATCAGAAAAGTATCTGGGACATCCTGAACCAAAAGGGACAGAAGTAACTACCGCTAGCTTGAGAAAGTACAAAAATATGATCGATGCGTGGGGCGGTTGGAGTCTGTTTCAAGAGTTGCTTTCTGTACTTCAGGATATTGCTGTCAAGCATAAGGTCAGTATTCCGAATGTGGCAGTGCGATATATTTTAGATAAACCTGCCGTTGCTGGTGTAATTGTGGGTGCCAGATTGGGAGTATCCGAGCATTTGGCGGATAATGGCAGGGTATTTGAGTTTGAGTTGGATACTGACGATTGTCATCGGATTGATGGAGTTCAGGCTAAGTCGCGGGATTTGTATCAACTCATTGGTGACTGTGGTGACGAGTATCGACGGTAACGGCTGCATTCCAATATTGAAAAATTTCCCTAAAGCAGGCATCTTGCTTGCTGCTTGAGTCGGACGGACTGCAAATCGGTAAACATCCACCAAATTAGTCGGGAGTTCCCCCGTTTAGCGGGGGAGTTTCCGTTTAGAAGCGGCTAAAAGCTTTCTATTGCCAAAATTCTACTCATAAGTTAAAAGCCGTTTCCCAGAGCGATCGCAAACTATAATATCCCATTGACCATTTTCACTCGATTCAAAAGCAATAGTACTGCCATCGGCGCTAATCGTAGGATTACGAACTTCAGCGTTAAGATTTTCGGTTAGATTCCGCAACTGATGAGTGTCCTGGTTATAGAGGTAAATACCGGAACGCCCTTCCTGTGTAGCAGCAAAAACGAGGGTTCGCCCATCTTCGGAAATCGCGGGGTGTGACGAGATCGCATCTAGAGCATTGAGTCCTGGCAACTCGACTAAGCGGCGATCATTAATAGCGTACAGGTAAACATCCTGACTCCCAGCTCGATCAGAAACAAATACAATTAACTGTCCGTTGACGTGAGGAGTTAATTCAGAAGCGGGACTGTTCAAACTACGTCCCCCGCTATCAAAGGGAAAACTCAGCAGGTGTGAATTTCCCGTACAACTGGTCAATATCCCGACCAGGGTACACGCTATTAGGAGTAACAGGAAACGCTTCACTCTTGAGACACTGGACTCCCATCCGGTATATCTAATTCAACATCAAAACCTCGATCGAGTACTTCAATATCCCACTGTCCACGACGGGAGGTTTCAAATACAATAGTACGACCATCGGGGCTGATACTGGGATTTCTGACTCCCCTGCGATAGCCAAGGGGCAGAATTTGTGATCGCTGGGTGGCTTGGTCGTAAAGTTCGATGACTGGGGTTCCCCGTTCATTGGCGATATAAGCAATGTAACGACCTGTATAACTCAAGCTGGGACTCTCTGCGATCGCATTTCGTCGATTCAAGCTTGGTAAATCTACAAGTTGTTGCTGTTGCAGGTCGTACATCAAAATTTGGCGAGTTCCACCCCGGTTAGACACAAAAGCCAGAAAGCGACCATTACCGCTCAAGGCAGGTTGCTCTTCTGTATAACGGCTGTTCAGGGTAGTGGGTTCAATTTGAGAGTTTACAGGAGGACTGCAAGCGACAATTAGACCCGTCAGTATCAAAACAATTCCCCAAAGCAGCCGTTTGGCTCTTTGCTGTCTGGCACTCACTGATTTCGCCGTCTTACCATTCAGCTTAGTACTCCGAACCTCTCGGTATGGTGTCCTCGTCCTCTTCTTCCAAGGGGTCAATTGGTTGATAATCGACATAATCGCCAGATGCCGTATCTGTCTCAACAGGAGGGACAGATGGCTTGCGATCTTGGGGCGGACGCCGCTTTCTCGGTCTTGATACCGTCTCCTCGTCTAAGTCGCGGTTGGGTGGACGTGTTGGGCGGGTACGGCTTCTGGGAGAAGGTCTTTCTTCCCACTCACTCTCTACATCTACTTCAGCGTCCCAACTCTCAACCGACCGCTCCGGAGGAGCACTGCTCGGACGAGGGCGGCGCTTACGGTAGCTATCTTCGGGTGGTACAGACCGTTCTGAGGTGCCGCGACTCCGAGAACGGCGAACGTCTTCTTCCTCGTACTGATCTCGATAGCGAGGGTCTGCCGTTCCCCGCAACCGCCGATTGACGTATCGATCCTCAATAGGTTCGAGTTCATCCAACTCGGCAACTTCTCGGTACACCTTACTAACAGGTCGCTCATCGTCCACAATCCGTGTATTGCGCTTTGCCTGTTCAGTCGCAATACCCCGCAAACGAATCGTTTCTACACCAAAAAAGATAGCAGAACCCGTGAGCAGAAACTGACCGAATTGCAAAATCGGATCGAGTCGCCACCCTTGAAATAAGAGGATAAAACCACACAAGAGTCCTACTGCGGCAAAAAAGATATCATGATCTCGTGCCAACTCTGGACGTACCGAACGCAAAAAATAAAGTCCCGCTCCGGCAACTGCCAGAAAAATACCCAGAATGCTGGCTGAGTTCAGCCCAAAATTTACCATCGCTGCTCTCCTACAGTCAGTCCTATGGTAGCGAGTTTCCTGACCAACCTCTACTCTAACTGAGATGGTGCAAAAATTTATCGGCGTCAGCCCTGCCGATTGAAACAGGGCAGCTAACTTCCCCGCTGCCCTGTCTTGATTGAGGTTTCAAAAACTGATACTCAAAATTAGGAACGTTGGACTCTGTCCTTCTGACTGATAAAGATTAGTGCAACCGTTGCGGGGATAACCACGATTGCGCCACCTAAAAGTAGACTCCAGAAAAAGTTTGCTAACGAGGGCGTCATAGAACTTCAATCCTTGTTGATATTCTTCATATTAATTTTAATGGTCTGTGGGCGACTTGAGAAGTCTCTATCTAAATAAGACGCGATCGCACCAGTCCCAAGGCAGCACTTCAGTAGCGTGTCCACTTCCTACTCCCGACTCGCCATTGAACGACCTTCTTTATCTCTTAAAGCTTCGTTAAAATTTGTGTAGCCATAGCGCTTAAAATTTTAGGATTGTGGGGGTCTGACCTCTACTCCCATGGCTGGTGGGATGTCTTTGATGAATATCATTTCCCCCCTCTATCCTGAATTTTGCGATCGCACCCTTTGGGGCGGTGGCAAAGTCAATCACACCTAGCCACTGAGGATTTACACTCAACTCAATCTAAAAATTGCGAACTCTAACCCATGACTGCTGCTACTGTTGCTAATTGGATTCTCGGCCCCTTACTGGGACTTGCTATCTTTTTATTTATCTTCCGCATCATACTCACTTGGTATCCCCAGGTAGACTTGAACCGCTTTCCGTTTAACGTGATTGCGTTACCAACGGAACCCTTCCTAGTGCCGATGCGCAAACTTGTCCCGCCGATTGGTGGGGTTGACATTACTCCAATTCTATGGGTGGGAATTTTTAGTTTGCTGCGAGAGCTTCTTTTAGGTCAGCAGGGATTACTGAGAATGATTCACTAAAGTTAAGGTTCAGCCTCCCTGCGTCTTCCAGAATGAAAGTTCACGTTTGCATCATCTGCTCGACAAAATTGGTATAAACTTCCCCCTCTAGAAACGCTGGGGTTTCCAGAATTTTTTGATGGAAACCGATTGTGGTGGGAACGCCCGTAATCGCACATTCCCGAAGTGCCCGTTTCATGCGCCGAATGGCGGCATCGCGGTTGGGTGCCCAAACAATTAATTTGCCAATCAGTGAATCGTAATAGGGGGGAATTTCATAATCGGTATAGACGTGGGAGTCCATACGCACCCCCGGTCCTCCCGGTGGCAAGTAACCGCTGATTCGTCCCGGTTGGGGGCGAAAACCGTGATCGGGGTCTTCAGCATTAATTCGGCATTCAATTGCATGACCCTTAAGAACAACTTGGTTTTGGGTTAGCTGTAATGTCTCCCCTTGAGCGATGCGAATTTGTTCAGCAATCAAGTCGAGTCCTGCAATCATCTCGGTTACGGGGTGTTCGACTTGAATGCGGGTGTTCATTTCCATGAAGTAGAAGTTACCGGACGCATCGACGAGAAACTCAACCGTACCTGCCCCCACGTAGTTAATCGACTTAGCTGCCATTACTGCTGCCGTACCCATTTTTTCTCGTAGTTCTGGGGTAAGAAGAGGACTGGGTGCCTCTTCAAGGAGTTTTTGATGACGCCGCTGAATGGAACAATCTCGCTCACCTAGGTGGATGACATTGCCGTAACTGTCGGCGAGAATTTGAAACTCGATGTGGCGAGGGCGAACAATAAATTTTTCCAGATAAACCCCTGGATTGCCAAAGGCAGCTTCTGCTTCTCCTTGAGCTGCTTGGAAGAGCTTGGTCATAACACTCTCTTCTGGCACAAAGCGCATCCCGCGTCCGCCACCGCCTGCAGTGGCTTTAATCATGACCGGATAGCCAATTTGTTTGGCAATGGTTAACGCTTCTCGTTCGCTGGTCAGCAATCCCTCACTGCCTGGTACGGTCGGTACGTTAGCCTGTTGCATGGTTTCTTTAGCGGTGGATTTGTCTCCCATTGCCCGTATTGCTTCTGGAGAAGGACCGATAAAGGAAATTTGATGATCAGCGCAGATTTCGGCGAATCGGGCATTCTCTGCCAAAAAACCATAGCCGGGATGAATGGCAGTCGCGTTGCGAGTCAAGGCGGCGGCAATAATATTAGGAATGTTCAAGTAACTTTTGCTACTGGGGGGTTCGCCAATGCAAACGGCTTCATCTGCTAGTTGTACGTGAAGAGCGTGTCGGTCAATTGTAGAGTGAACGGCAACGGTGGCGATTCCCATTTCTTCACAAGTTCGGAGAATCCGCAGGGCAATTTCCCCGCGATTGGCAATCAGAATCTTTGAAAATTGCATAAAACAGTGCTGCTATATCCGTATCAGTAGGATAGAGGCGATCGTGTACTCTGTTGGATACTGTATGTAGTTGCGTTCGATCCCAAAGTTGGAACGAGAAAGCGAACTAGCCCAGAAGCAGTAATTTTCTCATGACGGCTTTACTCATTTTTAGCGATCGCACTATTTTTAGCGATCGCCACCCAAAAATTGCTGGATTAGAAGTAGATCTGCATTTTTTTTGATATACTGAGTAATCGCGCGGATGTGGTGGAATCGGTAGACACGCACGCTTGAGGGGCGTGTGACGAAAGTCTTGCGAGTTCGAGTCTCGCCATCCGCACTGCCCAAGGGTGCGTTGTCAAAACTCCTGACGGGTGCTTTCTATAAAAGTTCATCTCCCGCCGATAAGCGTTGGAGATTGCCAGTCATCAGTCAATTGAACTGGAAACTGGTAGCCGAGAACTGGGGTAGCAGTTTTCCTTCCGTCCTTTGGAAGGAGACGGGCATCTTTGCTGCCTCTGGTGAAATCGGATTTTCTGGTGCGGACAAGCAGCAGGCTATGGCTGCTTGCGTTCTGGTGCTGGAATATTATTGCTGGGCATTTATTACAAGCATTCAATGAATGAAAGTATTCGTTGCTTGTAACAATTTGTAATATAATGTGAGCAACATTTACAGAAAAAATGTTCGGTTCAACACAACAAGGGGGTGAAGGTTGTGAATAAAGAACTCAAGGAGTACAACTTCATGATGCTTGATTTAACAGAAAACGTATGGGTTAACACTCTCATTCCCAGTGCTAACCATGCCGCCTTACGGTCTGGATTTGCTGGATATCCGATTAATCCCCGTTGGAATGCTGCAAAGTTTAAGGCATGGAAAACGGGACGTCAGTGGCGAGAAGCACTCGACCGAGGTGAGATGGTTGTGCGTTCTACAGACTCCATGCTAGTGCCTACAGCCAAACAGGAGGAAAAGTTGACTGACCAAGGCAATCGTTCCCCAGAAAAATCTTCGGAATCTCATCGATTTAAGTTCCCCTTCGGGGCTAAACAATTGTTAGCAGCGTTCCACGCTGTCTGAATTGACGACAACGGCAGAATTGCTGTGGATTGAGTTGGCAAATCTGATATGGATTATTTTAGTTTTTAGAGGCGCGAGCAATCGCGTCTCTACGAGTATAGAGAGTCCTAATTGTTAACAAAAATAAGGAAAAGGGCAAAATTAATGGTTTCGTTTAACCCTTTTCCTTTCCCTTAACTTAAATAGAATATAGCGTTTCCTGGCGTCGTAAGGTACAGCATCGTTTTCTTACCCACTCCCTACTCCCTACTCCCTGAACTCCCAAGTGTTGTACCTCACCAGATAGAGAAACGCTATTGTGAATGCATACCCGAAGGTTAAATCTGACTACGGGCAGCATTAAGCAGTATCGTCAACACCGCTTGAATTGCCCTTAATTCTTCAGGGGGTTCGTTTAAGAGGTCAAAATCACTAGCATTAATCAGGGCGTTGTAGACTTCAATCACATTGACAAGTTGAGCTGCTTCCACCCTCCCCCCAGCAGTCAGGTTCGGCAGACTAGAGGCTAAGTTTTGGGCAAGGGTTTGACTTGCCCCGGCATTAATCAGAGCATTCTGAATTTGAGTGACACTCAAACCCACATTGCCCTCTCCAGTCACAATCAGTCCTAAATTTTGCTGTACCGATGCTGGAATTGCCGTAGGAGTTCCGTTAGCAACAACGGGCAAATTTCGCTGCTCTAGCCGTTGGTTAATTACACTAGCAGCGCTGTTGACGGCGTTCTCAATCTGCGGAGTTCTGAATACTAAAACCTCATCTCTAGCACTACCACGGACGAAGGCACCGTTAACGATGTCACCGCTTGTAATAATACTGCCGCTAGTATCGGTCTGAGCTGAGGCTGGTAGCATTTCCCAAACACCCCCAGCCGTTCCCAAAATCAAACCGAACCCGACCTGTAAAACAAAATCCTTAGCGTTCATAACGACCTCTTTTTTCCCGATACGTCCAACTTCTGACCTAGAACGAGATGGCATAACCAATCCCTAGGATAAACCGTACTCCATCCCCAGCTTCTCCAGTGATATCGGCAGCAGCGGGAGTGATGATGAGAGGTACACCCTTGATGGGGACAATTGAAGCGCCCACGTTCAAATCTTGACCGCTCCATTCGGCAATCACCGTAACGGGTTCAATGACTTGCACGCCAATACTGCCAAAGACGTTGGTCGAACCCTCTTCATTCTCAATATCATCAGCGGAACGAAACCGACCACCGCCGAGACCTACGGAGGCAGTAACCCGGCTGAAGGGGGCTGACCTTTCCTCCTGTAGTTGAAATATTTTACTCACAACGCCGTAAACACTGCTGACAGCATCGGGTTCGCCCCAGTTAATCAGATTCTCGACGCCAACTGCCACGGCTAAATCCCCCGGCAATAAGCGGTGAACCTTGAAGCTGACGCCCCCATCTTCAAAGGTATCGCCAAACAAATCATAAATTGAAACGGCGGTTTCGAGGGCAACGAGTCGTTCTGCATCCCCAAGACCGAAGCCCAGTACAACCCCGCCATCGTCTTTATTAGAAAGGCGGGTACTTTCTTGATAACTTGCCCCAACAAAAAAGTCACCCGTTTGAGCACCAAACGCCGTCGGCGTCATAATACTCGAATTTCCCCGCACAATCCGCCGCAGCCGTTCTTCTACTGGCGGAGTTGGGAGTAGGTACTGCTGTCGTAAAGCGGTTAAGTCTTGGGGAGGAGTTGGGGGTTGAGCGATGGGGGGTTCGTAGCCAACAATATACCGACTCGCTACACTTGTGGGACTCAACTGTGGTAAGACGCCTTCGTTCACTAACGCCTGATAAATAAATGCTGCCACATCAGCACGGGTAGCAATCTGGTTGGGGTTCAAGAACGCTACATTCGGATAGTTGACCACCAACTGATTGACGGTTGCCGCTGCCACGCTATTCCTAGCCCAGTCAGGAATTTGGGCGGCGTCTTGAAAGTACTGATTTAATACCGCCGTTGCTTGAGCTGGAGCGGACAAATCTAGCCCACTCGCCAAGGCAACGAGTACCTGGAGGCGAGGAATATTTTGCTCAGGCAAAAAGATATTGTTAGGATAGCCTTCCAAAAATCCCATGCGGTAGGCTTCTTGAATGGCATCAAATGCCCAATAATTTCGGGGGATATCAACAAATTGTGTACCCTGGCGTTGAAGGCTTTGTTCAAACGCCTGACGAATCATCGCTGCGAACTGAGCACGGGTAACGGGTTGATTCGGTCGAAACGTGCCATCAGGAAACCCGGCAATGATATTCCGCTGGGTTAGGGCTTCAATAAAAGGCTGTGCCCAGTTACCCTGAATATCGGGGAAGGATCTAGCTTGCGCCAGTTGTGCCGCTGTACCTGTTGGGGGTTGTGTTGTCCCCGTAGTAGGGTTTTGAGGACGCAGGGCATCGGCTCCTAGCATATTATTCAGGAGAGACGAGCCTAATGAACCTCCCTGGTCAGTTTGCGAATTAGTTTCGGCTCGGGCACTACCCTGAAGATTGGCAACGACGGTTGCTGCCCATAGCATTGTGCTACCGAGGATGGAACTAATGAAAATACGTCCCCAGTACCGCATAGTTGGGTTAACTGAATAAAAATCACTCCTACACCTAGAGTCCCTCATCACTTTTGCTATGCTCCCACAGTTAGTTGAATACCTCCAAGTTACATGAGTTTAGCGAATTAATTGCCCTAATTTCCCGAATGCTAAACCCCAATCTAACCCTCCTCTTGAAGCTGGGATAGGATGTTTGTGGCTCATTGCTTGACTCCCGTGAATCCTCAACCTTTAGAGATAACTATCCCGCTTTCGGCTAGTCGTCACTAATCTAATGTCCCTGCCACCGATTTAGAGGAATACAGTCAACATTTAACTGATCAAAAGCCCGCGCTACCACAAAATCTACTAAATCTTCAATGGTTTGAGGGTTGTGATACCAAGCCGGGATAGCTGGCACAATTCTAGCACCAGCTTCTGCCAGGGTGGTAAGATTACGCAGGTGAATGAGGCTGAATGGTGTCTCGCGGGGGACAATTACTAATTGACGCCCTTCTTTGAGTTGAACATCTGCGGTTCGCTCTAGCAGGTCAGAACTTAAACCGTTAGCGATTTTTGCCACCGTACTCATGCTACAGGGAAGGATCACCATTCCTAAGGTGCGAAAGGAGCCACTAGCAATTGTTGCTCCAACATCTCCCCAACGGTGACAAATCAGTTTGCCTCCTATGGGTACTCCTGCTTGCTGACGCCAGAATTGTTCCTGTTGGTCGGGTTCTGGAGGCATTCGGATGTTCTGCTCTGCCTGCCAGACCATATAGGCTGATTTAGATGCAACTACTTCAATGTTGTAGTCAGCTTCTAGGAGAAATTTTAATGCCCGTACTGCATAAATTAAGCCAGAGGCACCCGTAATGCCGAGAATTAAGGGGAAGGTTTGAGGGGTGAAATTGGAGTTTTGAGTTGAAGACACGGGATTTTCAAGGGGGAATTAACACCTGATGTTATCCCCCCTAATTAAAGGGAGGTTGGGGGAAAATCTATTTAAAGTAGTTCAAATTTAACGGTAGAGAGAGTAAGGTAGGCTCTCTTGTACGGAAAGTGATGCACTACCCGCACCTTATTCGAGGGAAGATTTTAGTTTCTTTGCACACGGACTCTTTAATAGCATACCCCCATTCTTCATTCCTGATTATTGAAAACCCAAAATTTCGCTGAGTGCATTGACAATATCGAGGTAAAAATTGCCGTTCATCTGGCGAAATAGCTCAAAAGAGGAGCTGGGCTTGCCGAAGAAGGGGCGTAACGTCCAGGCTAGCTGTGTACCGACAAAGGCGTAGAGGACGAGCCAAAACCGTAAAATATTCATCCGGGTTTCGAGTCCTTCGGTGTCTTCTTCAGAGAGTAGCTGCATACCCTGATAGAGAAACTTGACGCCAATAAAGCCGGTGATGGCAAAGATAGCGACATTCAGGAGCTTGTAAAACTGGTAATGATTAGTGGAGATTAGGAAAAACAGGGTAATCGGCGCGAAGCTAAAGAGGAGAACACTAATCACTGCCACTGCTGTTAAGAGCATGGCAAAATGCTGCCCAAAGCTTTTTCGAGAACCAAAGAGGATATTGAAAAAGTATAAGGTAGGAAAGCAAATAATTAGGGTAATTAGGTAAAGTGCCGGTAGTTTGATGGCTGAGGATAGTGCCTGTAGTAAACTGTGGGACGAGCCGATAATGGCTCCGTAGACGGCAAAAAAGAGGGAACTGCAAATCAGCAGCGCTGTAATCTTTCCTTCTAGTTTGATGCCTTGACGGATTTCTTTGAGAAATAAGGAGCGATCGCGCAGCAGCCCGATTAAGGTGGTAAAGTACCGCGTTGTCTGCACTGGACGTTGAACCATAGTCCTCTCCCCTAGTGTTTATCCAGTTCTAGCAAAAATTTTTGGGCAATCCCCTTATTCGCTTAAAATCTTATACTTGACAAAGAAAACGGATGATGTATAGTTAAGTAGTGTGTGTGAGGAAAAAAGAAGAAGCGCTTGGAGTCGAAACACGGCAAGACGCCCAAGCGCTTTTTCCATTGAATTTTTCTATTGAGAGAGTACAGGTCAGTGAACTGACTTACCACCACCGCAGTTGCAAATAACCTCGTTCGGGTTGGTTTACTTCCTCCTCTGTCAGCCACTCAACGGATTTGTAGGTGCCAAATAGTCGATCCCACCAATCTACTGCCAGACCGAAGTTGTGATGCCACATCTGGTATTTATGATGCACGTAGTGAACCGGCATTTTCATCCAAAAGCACTTGGTTGGGTTTTCGTGCTGAAGCTGATGAGCATAGGCGGAAAAGGCGGAGTAAACTAATCCCCCCAAAAACCAACCGAGTCCGGCATCCCACGAATAGAGAAACATTAGACACATCACCAGTAGACCAGCCTGCACGTAATCCCGAAACTCCCACAGTACACCCTGACCTTCATTACGGCGATGATGGTCACGATGGCGTTTACCAACCCGAGCATTGACGTGCATCAGGCGATGTATCCAGTACTCCAAGAAACTCGCCAGGATAAATCCCAGGACAAAACAGATGATCGGGGTTATCAACTTTCTTTCCTCGCACGCTTTGCTTTCTAAAAAATACCCCTCTGGAGATTTTTACATCCTTAGGGTTACTGATAATGTAGCTATTTTCTCACTTTCGAGGTGAGTTCGCGCACATTGAATTTGCCTATCCTCAAACCAAGATAGAGGCGATCGCTCCTTTTGCCCAACGGTTGCCAACTCTCCCTTGCTGACAGTAGCGGCAACTTGTAAAAGTACTCCAGCGTCGTCAGAGTTTGTTGACGCTAGCCCCCAGACAACTCCTCTACCATTTGGAGCTACTGGATAAATCTGCTTTAATCAACGTTTAATGCATTCTTGGGAATTGGTGTGAGGCTTTAATGGCGAATTATTTACTGCCACTTTTGACTGCTTTTGCTGGACGTGTTAAAGCTAATTTCGTTCAAAAAACCCACCAGACTGAGGCGATACAGGAGCAGTTTTTGCTGCAACTGCTGCGGGTTCATCAGGATACTGAGTTCGGTCGTCACTACGGGTTAAGGGATATCAAAACCGTTGACCAATTCCGCGATCGCTTGCCAGTTCTGCCCTACAGCAGCTACGAACCCTACACTCAGCGCATATCTCAGGGGGAGACTAATGTTTTAACCCCCGATCCGGTCGTTTACATCAATCTCACTAGCGGTTCGACCGGTCCTCAAAAACTGATTCCTGTCACCAAGGGATTTCAGAATTCCTTGAGACGGGCGAATTTAACCAGCATCGGCTTTTTAGCCGACGCCTTAAAAAAGAGAGAGAGTAAATTTGGCAAATTGCTGCTCACCAACTCCGCTCATACCCTAGGACGCACGCCAGGGGGAATCAATTACGGTCCAGCTAGTGTTGGGGTGCTGCGTATGGGAAAATTTCTCTACAAGCAAGTCTTTGCCCACCCCTTCGAGACACTGCTACCGGATGATAGCTTAGCCCGTCATTACGTTTGCTTGCTGTTTGCACTGCGCGATCGCACAATGCGGGGGATAATTGCCAATTTTCCCATGCTACTGCTGCGTACCAGCATCTATTTGGAGCGCTACGCTGAAGACTTCATTCGAGATTTGGAAAAAGGCACCATTGCCTGCTGGCTAGAACTAGAACCCACCGTCCTTGCTCAATTGGAGCATCAGTGGTCAGCCGACCCCATTCGCGCCCGTGAACTGAAGGATATTCTAAACCGTGAGGGACGGCTAACTCCCAAACAGGTTTGGTCTGATTTATCCTTTGTTGCCACTGCACGAGGCGGCACCTCTGATTTTTACTTCGAGCGCTTTCCTGAGTATTTTGGTGATATCCCAGTATTTGGAGCCGTTTACTCTTCTGCTGAAGCTACCTTTAGTATTTACCCAGATGTTGATACCGATGGTAGCGTTTTGGCAATTGAGAGTGGCTTTTTTGAGTTTCTGCCTGAAGACCAATGGGACCTAGAATACCCCAAAACTCTCCTACCAACAGAGGTGAAAGTCGGAGAATGCTATCGCTTATTAACGACCAACTACAGTGGTTTCTACCGCTACGATATTGGCGATGTGGTAGAAGTTGTAGGATTCTACAACACAGCTCCTTTAATTGTCTTCCGTTACCGTCGCGGTGGTATGATGTCTGCGACGAGTGAGAAGACAACTGAGTATCATGCCACTCAGGTAATGCAAGCCCTACAAAAAGAATTTGACGTGGCTCTAGAGGATTTTTGTCTCACTTTGTCTGAGAGTGTTGTTTCAACTCGCTATCTAGTGAATATTGAACTGGCTCCGGGTGAAAAACTAGATGATCCGGAAGCATTCCTCGCCAGTTTTGAGCGCAACCTTCAACAAGCCAATGCCTCCTATGGGGCGAAGCGACCGAGTAATTATATCCCGACACCTCGCCTGCGTATCCTTGCGCCTGGTAGTTTTGCTATCCTCCGCCAGCGCCAGATAGAACGGGGAATTCCGGATTCTCAGCTTAAATTTCCTCACACGAGTGAAGATAGGCAGTTTTTGGCGGGTCTAGAGGTGCAGCAGGAGGTAAGGTTGCCGGAGGATGTGAGCGAACCGACTGTATCGGTTTAGAATATCGTTACCTGGAGGATGAGGGTGAGGTACAAGGGTTGGTGTGATGTTCATCCGCTGATGAAATCGAGTAATAACATCAGGGTAATTTTCTACCAAGGTGCGAACTTCTTGCTCTCGCTGGTGCAGAATTTCTTAGAACTGATTAATAAGGGTTGCATCATCAACAAGTTACGGTATGTAGTAGGGGCAGAGCCTCTTTAATTATTCTGCAAGATCTGATCTTTGAGAAACCAGTCAGGGGCTAGTGGAGTCTTAATAATGAATGAAAGGAATCAAACCCTCTGCCCGCCCATTGCCTATCCCTTCGAGATCGAAAATGTTACGACAGTTCCCTAAGGTTCAAGCCCATCAACTTATGAGTA
Organism: Coleofasciculus sp. LEGE 07092; assembly: GCF_015207375.1. GTDB lineage: Bacteria > Cyanobacteriota > Cyanobacteriia > Cyanobacteriales > Coleofasciculaceae > LEGE-07092. The sequence continues at coordinate 51,416 of NZ_JADEWY010000005.1, forward strand.
CTAAACGCCTGCGTATCGCCACATCGGGAATCATTACTGCCGCAGCCGCTATTGGTGCTATTACCTTTGACGCGATCGCAACTGTTGATGGGTTCAGTTTTTCTCTGAAACCTCATGCCGTTTTAGCTCAAGATATTGATGAACAAATCAACATTCGCGTCTATCAACGAGCCAGCCCAGCCGTAGTTTCGATTGACACGGGAAACAGTACCGGCAGCGGCAGTATCATGACATCGGATGGGATAGTTTTAACCAATGCCCATGTTGTTGCCGGTTATCCTACCGTTAATGTGATGTTGGCAGACGGTAGACGGTTAGCGGCAGATGTTATCGCTTTTGGGGATAGCGGTTTGGATTTAGCCGTTTTAAAAATTCGCAGTCAGAACAATTTACCCACCGTTACCCTTGCGCAGACTTCCGTTCAAGTGGGACAGCGAGCCTTTGCGATTGGCAATCCCTTTGGTCAGTTTCAAGGCACGTTTACCGTGGGAATTGTCAGCCGCATCGACCCACAACGAGGTTTAATTCAAACGGATGCTGCCATTAATCCTGGTAATTCTGGAGGACCCCTACTTAATAGTCAGGGTGAATTGATTGGCGTCAATACCGCTATTTTTGGCAGTCCTAACGGTGGTAATATTGGGATTGGGTTTGCGATCGCCATTGATAAAATTCAACCCTTTTTAGCCGCTGTACGTGAGGGACGCGCTCCCCGAACAGCCGTGCAGCAAGCCCCCACCCCTAGTGATCGCCGCCCGCAACCCTTAGCCTTAAATGGTGCGGTGGTGCCTGGTCGATTGGGTCAGGGGAGTAATGTTCTGCCCGTAGACAACAGCTTCTTTGACCTCTATGCTTTTGAAGGAAGGGCAGGTCAGCGAATCCAAATTGACATGAGCAGTCGGCAAATTGATTCCTATTTGATTTTGCTTGATGTTAATGGTAATGATTTAGCTCAAGATGATGATAGTGGAGGTGGGACTAACGCCAAAATCGTTACTACCCTACCCACCAATGGTACTTACCTATTAATTGCTAACTCCTATGAAGCCGGACAAGCTGGAAGTTACAACCTACAGGCGGCGGCGGCAGGGAGAAGTTCAGTAAGTCGCGATCGCTTTATTTTGCAGCAAGAGGGCATTCTCGATCCCGGTGCGTCCGTACTTCCCTCTGATGGCAGTTTGTTCAAAGTTCATGCCTTTGAAGGTCGAGCCGGACAGTCAGTAACCCTTGACTTGATTAGTCCTGATTTTGACACCTATTTAGTTGTACTCGATTCTAACGGTCAGCCGATTGGTGAAAATGATGATATCAGTCAAAACAATTCTAATTCCAACCTCACCGTTACCTTACCTCGTACTGGCGTCTACAATGCGATCGTTAATGCCTATGATCGGCGCGGGCGGGGTCGGTATCGTTTGACGGTACGGTAAAAGTCAAAAACTCACCCCCCTAATCCCCCCTTAAAAAAGGGGGATATGTCTATAGTGCAGCAAAAGTAACTTTAGTATTGAAACCGATATGGCTGCTTATCGGCGTGAATTAGATGCTGAAGTCTCTGACTCAGAAGACAGTTCCGAGGAGAGCCAGTCAGTGTGAGTCGATATAGCATTTTTATTCAGAGTGACAAAAGAGCGATTCAAATCAAGCCCATTTTATCCAAACGCTCAATCGCTTCTCGCTGAGTTTGGATAAAATGCTGACGATTGGGGACACCATCCACCATCGTGTTTGCTGGATAAACCTGAAATTGGCGGTAGCTGTCGGCATACAGTTCCAAGCGCTGGCGGGAAAGCAGGTTATTCAATCCCGGACGGCGGCGGTATCGTCGCAAAGCCGCTAAGTCAATCTCAGTAAACGCTGCCATACTTTCTCCTGCCCCTGTTTCCGTTAATACCAATCCCCGATAATCAATAATCTTAGATCCACCATCTACAGATGCTTCTGGAATGGGAATATTGGCAATCCCTGCGGTATTGGCAGATACAATATATGCCATATTTTCGACCGCACGGGCAATCTTAGCTGCTTCTTTAGGCGATCGCAGATTACCATACACTTCTGACGTTGAGTGCAAGAAAATCTCTGCCCCCCGCAATGCCAAACACCGTGCTACCTCGGGATAGAGGATTTCTTCAGATGCTAGTGCTGCTAAATTACCGATCGCAGTTTTGGCAATGGGAAATACCCCCTCTAAACCATAACAGTCGAGGTATTTGTCCCATACGTCATGAGGAGTAGGGGCAAACATAGAATTAAGCCGTCGATATCGCAACACCATCGCTGCCGATGGATCGAGAATAAAGCAAGTCTGGAAATACAATTTGGGAAAGTTAGGATCGAGTTCGTAGGCATTTCCCGCCAGAAAGATGTCATGCTTCTGGGCAATTTCGCCCAATGCCTCGTAGATTGGATCTGCCATATCCAGACAAGCTTTCTCTGCCCAAACCGTCAGCGATTCTCCCATCGGAAAACCCGTCAGGAAGTATTCCGGCAACACTACTAACTTACAGTCTGACCCGATAAAGGCAATACTTGCAGCAATTTGTTGATCTAAACCCTTGATGGCATTTTGTATGAATGATCGCGCTTCGGTACTGTCACGCGCTTGATTAACGGCGTGACACTTAACCTGGAGTGCTAGGGCAACGAAGGAATCGATAGCAGTACTCAAGTTAATGAAATGATTGAGAAGGGGGAAAGGGAAAATAGTCCCGCGATCTTTCACTTGTTTCTTAGAAGACTCTACCTTATCCCTGTAAAAATCGCTAATTTCCTCTATTGCTCTTGAAGGGCTAGAGGCTAGCTCCTTTGACAGAAGAGGGAGTAAGACTCCTCGGTTTTCCTACTCCCTGTCCCTAGGATTAAATGGCTCCTGCGTTAGTCAATCCCAAGATAACGCCAGCGCCGATAATATGACCCAAGCTGACTGTCGCCAAGAGTTCGGGCAGACCAAAGCGTTTGAAAATATCTGGCTTGGGAACTGGTAAATCTGGACCTACCCCACTTTTCTGGATAGCGAAGTAACCGACTGCGATCGCAAACAGGTTACACAAAATCATAACTAGTCCGACCGTAGGCGTCCACGCTGGGGTTGGCGGTACGGTGGGTTGGACAGCGGCTAATAAGATTGTGTCAATCAAGAGATTTTCTCCTTATGTTGATAAACTGATACAGAGCCAACTGCTACACCGACAAGCGGATATAGCTTGTAACTCACCAGAAAACTGGTTGAAGCCTACGGCGTATTGACTGACGCCGACTCCTCCGTCTCTACCGAAAACTGATTTCGGATGCCAGTAGAGGAGAGAATATAAAAAAATAATAAAAAGCTTTAGGTAGAAAAATATCAATTTGTTTTGAATAATTAACAATTTTTACAAAAGACTGCCAATTTCAACCATGCGGGTCAAAATTTGCGGCATTACCACACCAGAGCAGGGTAGGGCGATTGCGGAACTAGGCGCAACAGCTTTGGGATTTGTCTGTGTACCCGCCTCCCCCCGTTACGTCAGTCCCAGTCAAATTCTGGCTGTGATTGAACAGTTGCAGAAATCTGTTGACCGGGTTGGTGTATTTGCCAATACTCCTGTTGAGGAAATCTGCAAGATTGTTATCGAAGGGAGTTTAAATGCAGTTCAGCTACATGGTGCTGAACCAATCGAATTTTGCAGACACCTGCGTCAAGTACTCCCAGAAGTAGAGATTATCAAAGCCCTGAGAGTGAAAACACCAGATTGTTTAAAACTGGCTCAGACTTACACCCCTTGGGTGGACACGCTACTGTTGGATGCTTACCATCCTAATAGCCTAGGCGGTACTGGCAAAACTATTAACTGGGAAACCCTAGAACAGTTTCATCCTAACCGTCCTTGGTTTCTAGCTGGTGGCTTGACGCCAGATAATGTCTTAGATGCGCTCAAAGCAGTCCAACCCAGTGGAATTGATTTATCCAGTGGTGTTGAGCGATCGCCAGGTGATAAAGATTTAGACAAAGTTGCCTTACTCTTCCAGAAGATAGCATTGCTGTGACTCCTAGCTAAGGGTCTGGTTTTCCCAGTGAGGCTCCCGTTATAACGTGGGAGTGTTTAACGGGAGAGAACATCACGGAAGGTAGCCAATTCAGGAGTCACAGCTTGGAAGGCAACGACTAACGATGGTAATCTGACCCAGGACGAACTCCCACGGTAGGGTCATTAGTAACATAATCCGTAGTACTTACACTAGGTTCTCTGCGCTTTTTACCAGCTAAACCTGCTAATCCTAACAAACCAAGCAAACCTAACCAACCCCAGTCGAAGTCATTTTCAGTTTCTACTTCTTCAACTCCATCATAGGTCTCAGGTTCGGCATACTGAGCTTGTGCGGGAGCCGTGAAGGGGGCAACTGCTAAAGTAGCTGCCATTACACTAGCTCCAGCCCATTTGGAAAACTTAGAAAGGTTCATTACTTTTATCTCCTTTTTTTCAAGGCGATGTTATTACTTAACTACTTTATTCTTTGTTTATTTAACTTCAATCAATCTTTAGTATGAAGCTTTAAGAAATGGGGATGAGACTGAAGAAGGAGACAATTAGATGAGGTAATCTCCCAAAAAGAGGATGGTCAAAAAACCTTTTATCCTAAAGAGACTCGCAGGGGAACTGATAAGGCTTTTTTTGTTAATTATTTACACTCGAGCTTCCCTAGATTCTCTCCATTGAGAGAAGCGCTTGAGCCTAACCCAAACAAAAGTTGATAAGATTGCAAAAAAAGCGCGGGAGATATCCATGTCTGTACTAGAAGGAACGTGGCAGCACAAGTACATTGTCAGCAATTGGGTCAAACTGCACTACGTGACCGAAGGGGAAGGTCCGCTGATGCTGATGCTGCATGGATTTCCAGAGTTTTGGTACTCGTGGCGTCACCAAATTCCGGAATTTGCCAAAAATTATAACGTGGTTGCCCTAGATATGCGCGGCTACAACGAAAGCGACAAACCACAAGAGCAAACCGCCTATGCAATGAGAGAGCTGATTGCAGATATTGAGGGCGTAATTCGGGCGCTAGGGTATGATCGCTGTATACTTGTGGGTCATGACTGGGGTGGTGCGATCGCTTGGTGTTTTGCCTACGCTCATCCTGATATGGTAGAGCGGCTGATTGTACTCAATATACCCCATCCTGCTAAGTTTATAGAAGGGTTGCGAATTCCCCAGCAATTGTTGCGTAGCTGGTATATATTGTTCTTTCAGTTACCCCTATTGCCAGAACTGTCCTTGCAGGTATGGGATTACAGCTTAATTGATCGTATCCTTACGGAGATGACAGTTGATAAAAACACCTTCACCCCAGCCGATATAGAAGCCTATAAGGATGCAGCAGCGCGACGGGGGGCATTAACGGCAATGCTCAACTACTATCGCAATATTGTCAGCGGACTGCTGCAAAAGGAGTGGGGTGTCCTGTCGGTGCCAACGCTGATGATTTGGGGTGAAGAGGACAAAGCTTTGGAGAAGGAGTTGACTTATGGAACGCAAGCCTATGTCAGTGACTTCCAAATCCGTTATATTCCCAATTGCAGTCATTGGGTGCAACAGGAACAACCAGAGTTAGTCAACCAGTATATGCGAGAGTTTCTAGAAAATGGAGAATAGAAGATTGAGAGATTCAGTGTTTTGAAAATCTCTGAGCTTTCGAGGACAACCCTAAGTTAACCTAATCACTAAACACTCAAAATTGATGAAAGAGCTTGATCTGCAAAAGACTATTAGCCTCCTCAACAGCATCATGGAATTCGAGCTGGCGGGTGTTGTGCGTTACACCCATTATTCTCTGATGGTGATAGGTCCCAACCGAATTCCAATTGTAAATTTTTTTAAAATGCAGGCAACAGAATCTTTACTCCATGCTCAACAAGCCGGAGAGATTATTACGGGCTTAGAAGGGCATCCCAGTCAGAAGATTTCACCCATTGAGGAAACTTACCAACATTCAGTGCGGGATATTTTGGCAGAAAGCCTCAACCACGAGAAGAAAGCATTAGAACTGTATAAAGAATTACTGGATACTGTTGACAATGCGAGCGTGTATCTAGAAGAATTTGCCCGTACCCAAATCGGTCAAGAAGAAATGCACAGCCTAGAAATTAAAAAGATGTTGCGCGACTTTGGTTGATTCGTCCTTCGTCTTTAGACTCGCTATAAATCATGGATTTTAGTCCTGCTATACCCACTTTTGTTATTACTCTCCGGGAAGGAGTAGAAGCTGCCCTTGTGGTAGGAATTGTACTGGCGTGCCTCCAAAAAGCCAAAGCCGAACAGCTCAACCCTTGGGTGTATAGCGGTGTGGTGGCGGGAATTGTTGTCAGTGTTTTAGTGGGTATCTTATTTACTTGGGGCATTCAGGCTTTGAGTGCCACCTATCCCGAGTACGCCCCCGTAATTGAACCCCTTCTAGAGGCAGTGTTTGGTGTTATAGCGATCGCACTGCTCAGTTGGATGCTAATTTGGATGACGCAGCAGGCGAAATCGCTCAAAGCTGAAATAGAAGGGAATCTCCAATTAGCGATCGCCCAAGGGACAAAAGCAGGTTGGGGCGTCTTTGGCTTGATTTTCATTGCCGTTTTGCGAGAAGGTTTTGAAACGGTTGTCTTTATCGTTGCTAAGTTTCAGCAAGGGCTGGTGCCTGCTTTAGGAGCAGTGGCTGGCATCATCGGAGCTGTCGTCGTTGGTTTTCTCCTATTCAAGTGGGGCGTCAAGATTAATATCCGCCAGTTTTTCCAAGTGATGGGCGTCTTATTACTCCTGATTGTGGCGGGTTTAGTCGTGGGAGTCTTAGCTCATTTTGATCAAGCTGCTGCTGCTTTGGCGCAGATAAACCCTCAGTCACAACCTTTGTGCTTCTACTATGATCACTTGGCAGAAGAGCATTCCTGCTTCTTGGGAGCAAGGGTTTGGGATACTAGCGGTATTTTACCCGACAATAAATTTCCCGGTTTAGTACTTAAAGCGTTATTTGGCTATCGAGCCAAAATCTATTTACTGCAAGCGGTGAGTTACTTGCTATTTTTGTTTGCGATCGGCAGCATTTATTTCCGCAGCTTAAGTGTACCAACCAGGGAACCCGTGAACAGCGATCGGGCAGTACAATAACTAACGAGGCTCCTGTCTTAGTTCTTCACTAAGGTCACGGATCGTATTTTCATGGTTTTTTGCCATTACCGCAGCCGCATTACTCGCTTGTGTTGCACGCCGAGACGCCACAACAGCTTCCCTAGCCGTTTGGGTGAGTTCGGTAATGGCGATCGCTTGTTCAGTTAATACACCAACAAACTGCTGAATCATTTGCTGCTGCTCCTGTGCTGCCTGAGCTTGCCGTTCTACAGTCTCAGCAAGCTGTTCGACTACTGCTAACAGGCGCTCTAGACGCTCTTCAGTTGGGTCTAGTGGCAAGGTCATTGTGTTGCTCGTGTAGTTATCTAGACTCTACCACTGAGAGTCATCAGCAAAAACAACGAATAATAACAACACTTTGACTTCACTGCCAACAAGACCGCTTACAACATCTTTCCGTGAATGCTCCAGCGCTTCACCCTGACTAAAGTCTAGAAATCACATGACGTTTAGGCTTTGCTATCACTTGATGCTGACCCTCAACTAGAATTGGATGCTTCAGCCACACTGAGGATAGTACCTTCGAGTTGGGCATTGTTTAACTTAGCATGGGTAAAGTCAGTGCCAGCTAAGTTAGCATCCCTTAAGTCAGTATTCTCTAACAAAGCCGCATTGAGTTTAGCGTAAGCAAGGTTAGCTCGGCATAAACTAGCACTTTCTAGGTTAGCTTCCGTCAGGTTAGCTTCAATAAGGTTGGCTCCACCCATGTTGGCATTACTCAGGTTGGCACTACTCAGGTTGACTCCAATCATGTTGCTAATAGTCAAGTTAGCTCCACTTAAGTCAGCCTCATAGAGGTTGGCTCTAATCAGGTTGGCACCACTGAGATAGGCAGTCGTTAAATTGCTGTGACTCATGTCAGCACAGCTTAACTCAGCACCACTTAAATTGGCACCAATCAAGTTGGCATCCCGGAGATTGGCAACACTCAATTTGGCACCAATCAAGTTGGCATCCTGTAGGTTGGCATCTCGCAAATCGGCATTCCTAAGACTGGCAAGAATTAGGTCAGCACCACTGAGATCGGCACCCATCAAATTAGCGTCGCGCAAATCGGCTTCGCTGAGGTCAGCATCATGCAAGTTGGCACCGGTTAGGTCTGCCTCCCGCAAGTTGATCTCACGCAAATCGGCACCGTGCAGGTCAACTTCGCGCAGGTCAATGTCTGGAAAATCCCTCTCTCCTGCTGTATAACGCGACTGAAGTTCGTCGGCATCCATAGGTATGTCTGGTGTTGTAGGAATTCAGGTTTAACAGAATTTTGCCACCAAACATTGAAGGAGTATGAAGAGATAGATATTCCTTTACACTGAGATTGACTCAGGTCAATTCTGTTTTATTAAGACATTGAGCTAGGTTGGGAACTTTCAGTCATTTTCAGAAGAGTTCCTTCTAAGTTGGTTCGCTCTAGATTGGCATCGGTTAAGTCTGTTTGAGCTAAATTGGCGTCTTTTAAATTTGCATGATACAAAGAAGCTCCCGTTAATTTGGCATGAGCTAGATTCGCTCTATATAGCTTGGCTTCATTTAAGTTAGCACCACTCAGATTGGCTTCAATCAAGTTAGCGCCACTCAGGTCTACACCAATTAAGTTGGCATCGACCAAGTTGACACCAATCAAGTTGGCAAGACTTAAATTCGCACCACTCAGATTAGCCTCACTGAGGTTGGCTTTAATTAAGCTGGCATCACTGAGATAGGCACGACTTAAACTAGCACGCACCAGGTTAGCACCCCCCAATTCCGCACTAATCAGGTTGGCACCCACCAGATTCGCCTCACTCAGATTGGCAATACCCAACCGAGTCCCAATCAGATTAGCCTCGTTCAGGTTGGCACCACTCAAATTTGCATCACTCAGAATGGTAAAAATTAGATCGGTATCTGATAAGTTAGCACCACGCAGGTCAGCCTCGCTCAGATTGGCACCACTCAAGTCAGCATTCCTCAGGTCAACTTCCCGCAAGTCTGCCCCCTGAAGGTCAACCCCCCGAAAATCTCGCTCTCCGGCGGCATAACGCAACTGAATTTCTTTAGCATCCATGGGTTTTGTTTGAAAACATAGTTTTTAACAGACCTTTTCTCAAGGTTCAGTCCCTGAACCAGGCTTTGCCACTTAAACGTCTCTAACCCCAGCCGCGATCGCTTGAGGAATTAACGAGGAGAGTACAAGTTTCTTGCCAACTTTCAGGAATGGCTGAAAAACACCTTGTAGAAAGTATTAACGTAGTTAGTTTTACTTGAGTGTATCCCGTTAGCCAGGAAATTTTTGACCTGAGTCTGTGGGATTTCCTTCTAGTTCCTGAATGTCGGTAGTTGCAGGGGTTTTGGCAACTGCCGCTCTTCTTTTTGTCAGTCAATCAGGAAACAGCCTTTAAGAGCTACCGTTTGAGAACATTACAAATCAGCTCACCTGTACCATTGGGTTCAAACGGTACAGCCGTTCCATCTTTTTGAACTCTCAGGCGTGAGCGACAGTTATAGATCTCAAGGGGTCGCTCAATTCCATCGACACTAACGACAGCTCTATACTCCCAATAATATTTAGCACTGCGCTTGATACTCAAAATACAAATAGAGTGGTCTTTCGTGTTGCGGCAAAAAGACGCTTCAGCAGGAAAAGCAATAGCAAAGGATAGTACCAAGAACAACACGAGAGTCATCAATTTCATGAGCAACACAAAGTACAGGGTAGAGGCACGGCAGATGTAATGGTTCTCTAGACTCATCAAGCCGTGCCTTTAGGGAACTCCAAACAATAAATTACCCCGTAGGACAGGCATCTTGCCTGTCAAAGATGTCAAAGACGACCATCAGGTAATAACCGTCGGCTTGTCCATACCCGTGAAACTACGGATTTGAGCAATTTCATCAGCGATCGCAATAAACTTGGCGAGTGCCTCCTGCGGATCGAGATGCTGCTTGGCAACATCCGGTTCGTAACTTTCTAGATAAACCCGCAGCGTTGCACCCTGAGTGCCAGTACCAGAGAGTCGGAAGACGATGCGGGAGCCATCGGTAAACCCAATCCGAATGCCCTGCTTTTGGCTAACGCTACTATCAACGGGATCGGTGTAGCTGAAGTCGTCAGCATAGTCAACTTGATAGTCACCAAACTGCTTACCTTTCAGGTTGGGTAAGCTAGAGCGCAGATTTTCCATCAGGGTGTTAGCGCGATCGCTATCCACACCTTCATAATCATGGCGGGAGTAGTAATTGCGCCCGTAAGTCTGCCAGTGTTCTTTTACAATTTCCTCCACAGACTGTTGCCGCGCGGCTAGAACATTCAGCCAGAACAGCACCGCCCATAGCCCGTCTTTTTCGCGCACATGATTAGAACCGGTGCCAAAACTCTCTTCGCCACAGAGAGTTGCCATGCCTGCATCCAGCAGATTACCAAAGAACTTCCAGCCGGTGGGTGTCTCGTAGCAATCAATTCCTAGCTGTTTCGCCACTCGATCTACGGCTGCACTCGTGGGCATCGATCGCGCCACGCCTGCCAAACCGTCTTTATAACCGGGAACTAGTTGGGCATTCGCGGCTAAAATAGCGAGACTATCGCTGGGTGTGACAAAGAACTTGCATCCTAAAACCATATTGCGATCGCCATCCCCATCAGATGCCGCGCCAAAGTCCGGGGCGTTATCCCCGTACATAATTTCTACAAGGTCATGGGCATAGACTAAATTTGGGTCAGGATGTCCACCACCAAAGTCTTCTAAGGGTATTTCATTCATCACCGTACCCCCAGGCGCTCCCAACCGTTCCTCAAAAATAGCGCTGGCATAGGGACCTGTCACAGCATGGAGGGAATCCATACACATCCGGAAGTTACCGGAGGTTAGGAGTTGGCGGATGCTATCAAAATCAAACAGCGATTCCATTAAATCTGCATAATCTGCCACTGAGTCAATCACCTCAACTGTCATCTCATTCAGTTGAGAGGTTCCCAGTTCGTCTAGATTGACATCGGCGGCTTCAAAAATCTTGTAGCTCTCAATTTCCTTGCTACGGGCGTAGATTGCCTCCGTTACCTTTTCCGGTGCAGGTCCACCATTACTGATGTTGTACTTGATGCCAAAATCCCCCTCTGGACCACCGGGATTGTGGCTAGCAGAGAGGATAATGCCACCAAATGCCTGGTTTTTGCGGATAATGCAGGATACGGCTGGAGTAGACAAGATACCCCCCTGCCCAACCAGCACTCGTCCCCAGCCATTGGCGGCTGCCATTTTAAGAATAATCTGGATTGCCTGACGATTGTAATAACGACCGTCGCCGCCCAAAACTAAGGTCTTTCCTTGATAGCCTTCTAAACTATCAAAGATAGACTGAACAAAATTCTCTAAGTAATGAAACTTACGGAAAACGGGGACTTGCTTCCGGAGTCCCGACGTACCGGGCTTTTGGTCTGTAAAGGGTTGGGTGGATACGGTTTTTACATTCATGAGATAGTTTGAGACAATTCCACACAATGAAGTTGAATTTGTTAATCCCCTGGTTACGGGTCTTGTTCCCTAGGGAAACATACCCAGGTTAAGACAGTATAAATTCCAGGAGTTACTCTTCATTTTCAGGGATTTCCTTCACCACCGGGAGCATTTATGGAAGAAAGGGTGTGGGGTATGAAAAGAAGGGGGATTGTTGCTTTACTCTTCCCAAAAATTCTCCTGCTACACTCTACCTCCCTTTGAGAATTTCTGCTGCTGTCTTTCCTGCTGACGCACCCGCTTCTCTGGTGTCAGGCTCTCAAAACAATAGGGGCAGGAAATACCCGCCTCGTATTGGGGGGAAGTTTTATCGGTATCAGAAATAGGGTGTCCGCAGCTTTGACACATCTCATGGGTTCCTTCTGCCAAGCCATGCTGAATGGCTACGCGCTCATCGAAAACAAAACACTCCCCCTGCCATAAGCTTTCTTCGGCTGGGACTTCTTCTAAATACTTGAGAATGCCTCCTTTGAGGTGATACACCTCCTGAAAGCCTTGACTTAGCAGAAAGGAAGATGCTTTTTCGCAGCGAATGCCGCCTGTACAAAACATGGCAACTTTTTTGTGCTGGGTTGGATCGAGATGGCGGCGAATGTAATCTGGGAATTGTCGAAATGAGGCGGTTTTTGGATTTTCTGCTCCTTTAAAGGTGCCGATATCTACTTCGTAGTCGTTGCGGGTGTCAATGACAACAACGTTTGGATCACAGATGAGAGTGTTCCAGTCTTTGGGACTGACATAAGTGCCAACTTGGTTGTTTGGGTCAACTTCAGGAACACCCAAGGTTACGATTTCTTTCTTGAGTCGTACTTTCAGGCGCTCAAAGGGGGGAGAGTCGGTGTAGGACTCTTTTGGCTCTAAGTCTGCTAGGCGGGAGTCAGAACGCAAAAAGGATAGGGCTGCATCAATCCCCTGACGCGAACCTGCAATCGTGGCGTTAATGCCTTCTTCGGCAAGCAGAATGGTTCCCTTGATGTCCTGTTGGGTGCAGTACGAGAGTAGAGGGGATTGTTTCTCTGCAAAATCTGGCAACCGAACGAATTTATAAAAGGTGGCAACAACAATCGTCATGTTTCCGCTCCAATCAGAATAGACAGCAAAGGCTGGAAATTAATGCCTTCTGCTCCCCTGCCTAATTTTTTTTTGCTTATCGCTATGCAATGGGACTTTAACGTGTATAATAACGAAGGTGAGGTTAAATGTGTTTCTTCGCCTGTTCTGTGACCTGGGGGTTTAGCTCAGTTGGTAGAGCGCCTGCTTTGCAAGCAGGATGTCAGCGGTTCGAGTCCGCTAATCTCCATTGCTATTGTCAATTAACATTTGGCTCTCAATAGTCAAATTCGTCATCTAACCAATCTACTTTCTCTATTAGAATGCGCTCGGCTAATTTTGTAGCGGTTCGTGCATCGGCACCATCTTCCACTATCACGATGAACTCAGTCACTTCCTTCTCCTTCAACAACCCAATCCTCACCCTCAGCATCCCAAAACTCTCCAGTAGTTAAGGTTTGTTTTGCCCATTCCACATCCGGATGTTCATCCAAACGTTTGGAGAGGGTGAAGCCCGAATTGGTGTTACTTAATACATGGACTTGAGAAGGAGTAAGTTCATCCACAATATAAGGAGAATGAGTAGAAAAAATAATTTGCAGATTGTTCTTGTCTTGAATAATTTCCTTAAAAACAGTAATTAGTTCTCGTTGCGCTTTGGGATGGAGTCCCTGTTCAACATCATCCAGTAACACTAAATTAGGTTGATTAGGATTTATCAGAACAGTTAATAATCCTAGCGTGAGCATTGTTCCTTCACTAACGGCATGGGCTGGAATTCGCTTACCCGTATTCATGTCTAGGACAACTTCCTGCCCTGCCATTTCCTGGCTTTCTTCGTATGAGATTGATTTTCCATCGACTTCGATTAAACGTTGCCGATTGACAAGAACCTTGGCTCGCCTTACTCCTACCTCCCGTACACCTGGGACAATCTGTTGCAACATTTCTTGTAAGGATTGAAAGTTATCTGGAGCTTCGTTACGAAGATAGTCTAAAGTAGGTGCTAAACCTGAACCATCGAACTCTACTCGCGGCGTAATTGCATCACTATAAGAGGGTTTAGCAAGATTACTGGCTACTAGCTTTAGGTGAACTGAGTATCTCAATGCTTGAGGTATTGGAGAGGGAGCATTGTTTAACGAGCTTTTCCATCCTTCCAAACTTCCCTGATCTTGATCAACCTTCCATGAAGCTGTTGGAAACCAAGGAGGACTAACGCTTTGTTGCCATCGATAAGAAGCTTGCCAGTTTTGCCGATTGCTGTATCCCCAGAAACCACTCGCAGTAACAGACATTGTATCTTCCCCAATTGTTGTAATAAATTGAGGTTCCCTCTCATACTAAAATATATGTGCGAATGATGAATTATCGTAACCTGCCAGTCTAGTCAGATAATGTAATGCTTGCAAAACTGATGTTTTGCCAGAACTGTTCTGTCCTACGAGTGCGTGTAAGCGCGACTTGTCTAAACTAAGTTGTGTATATTTATGACTTTTGAAATTATTAAGTATTACCTCTTTTAGCATTTAATCGCTAACATCCTTTCATACAACAATAAGCTTCTTAACATCTGCTTAATTATTGAGTAAATCAGAACAAATTGGTTCAATTTTTTATTGTACCGTAACTGCGCCACAATATTTTTGTAGCCATTAATTATTGTAAACAAAATCCCCTACCCAAGACTAACTCAGGCAGGGGAAAGCTAACTAATTTAACTTAATTCTACCCAACCAATTCCGTCGCCCGCTTCGCCAAATTCTCCGCCGTTAACCCATTAAACGCCATCATCTGACCAGCACTCGATGCCGTCAATTGATGATTAAACTGATAGCTCGAAGCGATCGCATCCCTACCTCCCAAGTTCAAACGTGCGATCACTTGACAAATAATGTTTTTTCAAGGATTATTTTTAACATGGTAAGAATATGCCCATCTATAAAAGCAGCAGCACTTCAGCTATAGTGCACTTCAGCTATAGTAGAGATAGCTTGCCGTGGCTATGGCTAAGGCTATTCAGAGGGAAGATAAAATTGACAATATCCAGCTACATCCCGGTCAGACCATGACGACTCAGCGAGTGACGATTGAGCTACCTGAACCTGTCTTCCGCCAATTGGCTCGCATTGCCGAAGCAACGCAACAGTCTGTAGAAGTGCTAGCTGCTCAAAGTGTGGTTAGCAATCTGCCACCCTCTGTGGAAAACGCTTCACCAGAGATGCAGCCGGAGTTGTTGAAGATGCAAAGCCTCAGTACTGAGGAGTTGTTAGCGATCGCCAATGCTAAGGTGGAACCCAGCCAGCACAAGCGTCATATTGAGCTATTGGAGAAGAATAAAGAAGGTTCGCTTACCTCCGAGGAACGGCAAGAACTGACCGACTTACGGTTAGCTGCGGATCGTTTGATGCTGCGTAAAGCCTATGCTTGGTCTGTTTTACGCTGGCGGGGACATCGGATACCTCCATTGAAAGAGCTATCTGCCGCAGTGTGACCATTTCAGAAAAACTACGTCAGCAAGTTATTGTCGCAGCAGATTATCGCTGTGAATACTGTAAGACATCCTCCCGGCTAACTGGAACACCACCAGTCATGGAACATATTCTCCCGCGATCGCTTGGAGGAACGGATGAGCGCGAAAATTTGGCGGCATCTTGTTATCGTTGCAATGAGTTCAAGGGAGCGAAAACTCATGCTGTCGATCCTGAAACGGGTCAGCTTGTAGCGCTATTTAATCCCCGGACTCAGACTTGGACGGAACACTTCGCTTGGGTTAACGGTGGAACTCATATTGCTGGACTCACCCCAATGGGTCGAGCGACGGTGATAGCTTTGCGGCTTAATAATGAGAATGTCGTTGAGGCACGAGCGATATGGATTGAAGGCGGATGGCATCCACCAACCGATGATTAAACTGATGGATGGAAGCGATCGCATTCCTACCTCCCAGATTCAAATGTGCGATCAGCTTCACTGATGCCGTTTGCCTAGTGTCTCGTTCGCGGATGAAACTGAGAATAATGGGTTCAATAACTTAACATGATATTAATCCGGAAATTACGACTGTCGAATCGCATTAATAAACGCCATTCTCGCGTCAACTATATCAGGCATTAACACACAGCGCACCAGCAACTCTAAATCCAAGTTTGGGAGAAACTCACTGCGCTCAATTTGCTCATAGTCATTTTGTCGAAAACGGTAAATTAAAATTTTATTATTTTGCCAAAACCAAACTTCAGGAATTTTAAACCGCTTGTACTTTTTTAGTTTATCCGTTCCGCCACTGGTCAGAGCCACTTCAATTGCCAGATCAGGATGGTCTTTCTTTGTGCCAATATAGTTAAGACTCATCTGGAGCAAAAGAAGCACCTTTTATTTCAGCTTCACGAGTTGCATTCCCAATGGGGATAAATCGAATACCCTTTTCAAATAAGTAGGCTTCTATGAGAATCGCTAGACATTTTTTAATCATTTCATGGTCTTCACCTGTCGTCATGAACTCCACACACCCATCAAGATAAGTTAATTTTAATCCAGGGACATCTTGCATTACGGCTTGAATTGCCTTGAATTGCTGCCAATTATAACGACCGGGTAGGATAAAATACTGGTCGTTGACTGGGTTGAGTTGTTCTGTAAGGTTTATAGTCATAGTGAAGTTCAAGAAAGAAGCTGTTTTTCTAATTCTTTGAGGGTAATGTTAATATCGCTGTTAAATAGTGTAAACTCTCAACTTCCTGATTGAGTTCATGACGATAGGCAGCCATATATCCTAATACTTCATCGACTAAGGGATTGTTTTTGAACGTGGCAGGAACCTGTAGTAAAAGATTATTTTGCTGGGGAGACTTGCCTGTTACTGGCTCATTCTCTCTTGTCCCAGCTATATAGTTTGCCATAGTCTATGTCCCTCACAGATCCGAGTCTACTAATCCTTGCCTGTTCCCAGCGTAAACGCTCTGACCCTGGTCTGCTACCTGCAATTATTCGATACGATGGGCCAACTTTCCGCCTACTGCGTCGCTTTCTAGCACACCAAGCGTCACACTCAAGGGCAATATCCGTATATATACTGTCGGCAGAATTTGGATTAATATCCGATGATCGTGAAATACCGTACTATGATCGGCGGATGACACGGATGCGATCGCACCAATTACAGCCCAAAGTTGTTGCTGAACTAGAGAATATACTGAGTTTTAGCTCTTACCAAGAACTTTTTATTTGTGTCGGTCGAGATTACCTTCAAGCGTTGGATGGATACAAGGCAATCATCCCAGAGGGGTTGGGTGTGCGAATTGCTACAGGCAGTTTGGGCAAAAAGTTATCTGAATTACACTATTGGTTATATGGGGAGCTAGCTAAACAATACCACAGTTCCCCAGTTGTAGCTCCAAAAGGCAAAGCACATCTCAAAGGGATTGAGGTAGCGCTGACACCAGCGCAAGTGCTTGATATTGCACATCAGGCACTAGCTGAAGGAAAGGGTAAACCATTTAGTTATCAGTCGTGGTATGTGTTGATTGATGGGCAGCGGGTATCTCCTAAATGGCTGGTGAGTCAGTTGACAGGATTGCCTGTAAGTGATTTTCATTCAATTGCGGCTAGGCGGATGCTAATCCAGTTAGGTATTGAAGTGAGGTATGAATGAATCAACAAGAAAGTCCAAATTCCAGTTTAACAGAGCAAGGCGTGATAGCTGATTTACAGAGTCAGCCTCACCTGATGATTAAGTTACAGGAAAACGCGCTTCTTGTTGCAGAGAGTCTGCGGGATAACTACTTCACAAATACTGCAAAATTTGTCACACACCTACGACGAGCAATGCGCGAGGCAGATTTAGGAAAACGAGATCAAATACTGAGTGCTAAAGCAATCAACGAGCTAGATTGGCAAAAGGTTCAGGGTGAGGTTGTAACGTTTATTGATGGGGGTCTTGGTCAAGTTCAAATGTCCAGTCCAGTTCCTATTCTTCTACGAGTAGGTTCTTATCGTGTACGAACCGGGGAACGTAATCTGGCTGAACGTGAACAGTTTGGCTATTATCCCGTTATTCTTGGCGATTTAGAAGGGGGTAGTAAAGAACGGAAAGATTTCCCTGATATTGTCCGAATTACGGCTGAACTTTTAGGGGGGCTGTCAGCTTTGAAACGGACACCTGATTTACGAGTTTTAATGTTTCATGGTCCGCTAGTTTACATGATGAGTGGCTATGCTGGACATACGCCGTTCACGGAAAAAGACATTGACCTTTTTTTGAACCAGTACGCACAAGAACCTGAATTAGCTCAACAGCTTAAAGATGAGTTTATAGGCGAAGCAGAACTGGAAATATATCCTAAAATGGCTCCTGATCGCTGTGATGAATGGGTAGAAAGAAGGCTCTTTGAACCTCTATCTTGGATAGCATTTTTATATCGTCAATTAATCAAAGAAGCGAAACAGCGAAAACCAAAAACTATCATTACTGGTGTTATTGAGCGAGGTGGTGAATTACGAGAGTTCAGTGAGACAGTTCTTTTAGAGAGAATATTTATAAATTTAAGAAAAAAGAAGAAACAAAATTATTTCAATGAATTATATGGACGCAAAGATATCAAATCACCTAAAGCCTTATTAGACAGACTAGGTTATACAGATGCTCTCCTGCTATCTATGTTACTAGAACCGGGTCAGTTTTCAGAGCCTTGGGAAATTAAAAATAAATATGCCGGACTCACTAAAGGCAAAATTTCCTTACCTGATGAGTCTTATACAACAGATGCAGATTGGGGTTGCCTTAAACTATCCAATAAAATTGGCTTTCCCAAGGTTCGGGGATGCTATGTAAAAGTTTCGGAAACTACTGAACCATTTAGAATAGAAGTTTTTGCTGATTTAGGTACTGATCAAATTCTAGAAGCTGCTCGACGGGCTTATTTGTATGCTCGTGTGCTGCCTGGGTATGCTTTTCCAGTAGGGTTAGACATTGTTGATAAGTACGCTAAGATACCAAACTGGCTAACAGAGTCTTATAGCAAGCTAATCAAGTATCACTTGGGTGTTAGCTTGCAAAATGGACAGATTACTGACGCTGAGATGCGACGCATCATAGTTCAGTCAATTTACATGACAAAGCGGGATTGGCTATTCCGCCCTAATGTTTAGAGTAGAACAAAACCTATGGCAACGTCTTCTAAAAAAACACAGCAACCAAACAATCCAGGTACTAATTCTGTTCAAGTTAACCGTTATGTCGGCACGTTGGTAGGCGAAAGTACAAGCCGCGAGTTTCGACTAGCAGTAGCACCCGAAGCAGTTCGGGAACAAGACATCATTGCTGTAGATGCTGAATTGCGCCAATCAGAAAATAATGCCTCTGTAGAAAAAATTCGTATTTGGGCTAAAGTTCAAACCATTGAACGGATAAATCCTCTTTTTCCAACTGAAGCAGGACATGAATTAGCTGCTACCCGGACAAATCCATTTGATACAGTGCTTTCATTAAGCCAGGAAATGGTTACTGCGGTTTGTCAGGTATTAGGTGCTGAACCTGTGGATCGTAGCGGAGGTGGTAAGCTAAACAAACTTCGTTATCCTCCTAAACCTGCTTCCACTGCTTACTGTCCTGACTCACGAAACATTGCTCGTATCGTTCTTGGGGAATTGCAAGACAAGCAAAATCGTGCTTTAGCTATTGCTACTCTTTCCAATCGTCCTGAAGTAGATGTCACTGTAGATGGTCATGCTATTGTCACCCGTCACCTAGCAATTTTAGCCATGACTGGTGCTGGCAAAAGTTGGACGGCGCGGCGAGTTATCGAACAATTAGCTGCCAAAAATTATCCCATAGTGATATTTGATCCTCATGGAGATTATACGGGTTTAGCAGATGTTCCAGATTTAAAGGAAAAAGTGCATCGTTACTACGCACAGTTTCCGATTTTTGAGGAAGACAGCGACACAGTAGCTCAAATTGTTAGTAATCTTGGGTACGATCTAACACCTACTATGCTGACCCGTTTTGCTGATATATTTCAGGCTGCTAAATCTTTCTACATTAAAGATGAGATGACCGAGCGAGTGATGTGGCTTGCTAAACGCATAAATAAATCGGATTTGAATCGATATGGCGTGCAACAGAATCTATGGTTAATTGCTCATATGGCTGAAGCTGGTGAAGCTGCGCTGCGTGACCATGATGGTCAAGATGACAAACAGAAATTACAAGAGTGGGGTTGGAATGGATTCACAAGCTATTCAAAAAGTGACATACGTACACTTGAAGGAATCAAAAAGCGAACTTATGCAGCAGCGGCAGCTTTACGACGAATGGAACAGACTAACCAAAAAGTAGCTCGTAGCGGTGCTGAACCATTGCCAACTGACCGAAAAGAATTAGTAAAATATGGTCAAATAAGTATTGTATCTTTAGCTGGATATACAGAAGAATTTCAATCAACAATCTACAGCATTATTGCTGACAACATTTTTGATGCAAGGGTAAGAAATGAGCTAAAATTTCCAGTGCTTCTGCTACTTGAGGAAGCTCATAAGTTTGCCCATGTAAATGCAAATACACCAGCCCAGAAAAGATCTATTAATGTTACAAGACAGATAGCTCAAGAAGGTCGTAAATTCGGTGTAGGATTGATTTTAATTAGTCAGCGCCCGTCCCGACTGGATGAGACAACTCTCGCCATGTGTAACTCATACATCATCATGCGTATGGTTAACCCTGCTGATCAAAGTTTTGTGCGTAAGGTGATCGAAAGTTTAGGTGAGGAAGAAGTAAAGATGCTTCCAGATTTAGAAAATGGTGAAGCAATTCTGTCTGGACAACTCACTAGCTTCCCTGTTCTCGCAAAAATCAAAGAACCTGCTTCCAAAGGAGAACGCGAAGAACAGGATGCGTTTGATACGCTAGAAGCGGCGTACAAGGAAGTTCTAGAGGCAGAGCGAAAAGAAAAATCTGTAAGGAGATAAAATGCTTGGAAATTGTTGCTGGTTTGAGCCTCCAAGGAATTAAGCCCCGTGTATGGGATTCAGCATCTGAGTATTACCTGCAAGACCTCAAAGCAGTAATGATTTCTTATGCCGACTTTCATAAAATGCCTAACCGCAGACGGTGGGCAATGGAGCAGGGTATACACAAATATCTAGGCATTCCTGAAGGGGTTCAAGTTTACCTAGATAATGGTGCTTTTTATTTTGTAACTCGTGAGGGAGAAACACCAGTCAAAGAATATGAAGAATTTGTAGAACAAGCTAAACCAGACTGGTTTCCTATCCCTCAAGATTTTATCCCTACTCCCAAGATGTCACGAGATGATCAGGAAAGATGCTTTTACCGCACAATGGAAATGAATCTTAATTATCAACACGGTTCCTATGTGCCAGTTATTCACATTAGTAATTTCCTTGAAGATTATGTTGATCAAATGAAAAAACACCAACCTTTGTTAAACAAACCCTATATTGCTTTGGGTGGAATTGTGCCAAACTTGTTACGCGCTACTAAAGCAATGCCCTACAAAAAAATCCTGGAAAGTCTACATCACGTCCGTAAAGAATTCAAAAGCCAAAAGCTTCATGTTTTTGGTATTGGTGGTACAGCTACTCTCCATCTAGCTGCTTTATTGAACATCGACTCGGTAGACTCAAGTGGTTGGCGTAATCGAGCAGCTCGTGGCATGATACAGCTACCAGGAACAGGAGAGCGAATAGTAGCTCCTTTAGGTAAATGGAGAGGTCGTGCGGTTAATCAGGAAGAAGAGAAAAAATTAAAGGAATGTCTATGTCCAGCTTGTCAAAAGTATGGGTTAGATGGTTTAAAAGCTAGTAAAGTGGAAGGTTTTTGTAATCGAGCCACCCACAACCTATGGATACTTATAGAAGAGGCTCGGCTGATTCAAGAACATAAAACGAAGGGAACGTATAAGGATTGGTATAAAGAACACTTAGACAATACAACCTATCGTCCGCTAATCGCTCAATTAGTAGAAATCTCCCTATAAGGAGCTAAAATGATAGAAAACGTATAATAAAAATGTCAAAATGACGAGTATTTATACTCATATGAAGCGCGTTTGCCTTTTTTTTATTTTACTACCTTATCTTTTTGCAATAAAAAATCAAGGTAGTCCTCTAATTGCAGCCGTCTCGATTCTGATATAGCGTTTCCAAATGAGTTGTAAACCTAGAAGGTCTTTTCTTCTTGTACTTAAAAACTCTGTATCTCTTTCCCCTGTTGCCTGTTGCCTGTTCCCCGTTGCCTTTTCCTGAATAAGTGTGTTTACATCCCAAATGAAAACGCTATAGCTGACGCAACTTGCGTAAAATTATTTCTTTCCGCTGCCACTGAACAACGGGGATAATTTGCGAGGCAGCAACCTCGATTGTCACTTGAGGCAAATCAAACCCTTCTAAACTGTATCCATCCTCTTCACCTTCAGCCATAGGGTAATATTCCACAATTGTTGCAATATCTCCCCGTTTCAGGCTGTATTCTGGTAAGTCATGAGCCAGGGCAACTTGGGAAAATAGTGGATATTGTAGCTTCATGAATTAGCTCCTTGCTCAATTATGTACTGTCCAGTCTTCAAATACCAAACCAGGTACTTGTACAAAATCACGCTGGTTGCGCGTAACGAGAATAGAATTTTCTGCCAGCACAATAGCGGCAATTCGTAAATCTTGTGTGCCAATGCGTATTCTTTGACGACGCAACTCCTGATAATGAGCGTAAGCCTCTTCACTGAAGTCAATTAGATTTAATCGGCTCAGATATTTCACCACATCTCGCAATCCTCTATAAGCCCATATTAATCGTTCAGGTTGGGAAGATTGGGAGGTTTTTCTGATAGCACTGAGCCATCCCCGTACTTGTTCTTCAACAGTTACTACAGTCACACCAACATCGTCACAATTAACTGCACTAATGCGCTGGGTAACAATTGGATGAACTTGTTGCAAAAGTGTGACATGATCGGTATCCAGAATGTATCGAGTCACTTAGCTTGAACCTCGGCGTCACGTTCACGATAATAAGCTTCTGTTTCCTGATCGAGTTCATGACGATAGGCTTCTATGTATTCTAATACCTCATCGAATAAAGGATTATTTTTGAGGGTAGCTGGAACCTGTAGTAAAGGATTCTGCGACTGCGGAGACTTACTTGTTATCAGCTCCTGCTCTCTTGTCTCGGCGATTTCCTTGACATTATCTTGAAGCTGCTTTTCCAGCCTTCGCTTGTAAAGTTGTTCAAATAATAAGGCTTGATCTTCCAGAGAAAGGGCTTCAATGGATTCAATTATTGTTTTCAGAGATGGCGAGATACTCATAAGTTTTGTTTTAATCCTAATTTTGGCTCTATCATAGCAATCCCCCACCCAAGACTAACTCAGGCAGGGGAAAGCTAACTGATTCAACTCAATTCTACCCAATCAACTCAGTTGCCCGCTTCGCCAAATTCTCAGCCGTCAACCCATTAAACGCCATAATTTGACCAGCACTCGATGCTGTATTATGCCTATAAACTCTGACGCGATCGCATCCCTATTTATTTATTAGTAAATTTCCTTACTTAGATATTTTTTATTTACGCTGATTATGGAGCTTTTTGATTTCCTCTTGCACACCTATTGCCACCTGCAACGCTTCGTTAATTAGCTGACCACTTTCACCAGCTTTCTCACTAACATCCAATGCTCTTAAAGATGCTAAATTATTAGCAAATAGCTCAGGTCGCATGTTTATGATGTCTTTGCTTTCTCTTAAAATTCTCTCAGTTTTAAGGGCGCAAACTAAATCTGCCCTTGTCAGATCAAGTGCTTCACTTATCTTTTTCTTATCAATCAATTCTACTGAATTTCCAACAGCTTCTATCTGGCTTTGAACCTCTACTATTTTTGCAACTTGATTGTACTTACAAACTTCTTCAAGCAGAGGGATTGTAGTTTGGGAAATTCTTTTATTTGCAAAATATTTTCTAATCGTTAAGTAGATAACTGTTGCAATAAGGCAAGAAAGACCTATAGAAATAACTGGTGCATTGTTAGTGATAGTTAGCGTATCAATGAGCGAGAATCTAAGCCAAAGTATATGCCTTATAAGTAAAAAACAAATCGTAATTAGAGAAATAAATAAAACCTCCAACCAAGCTCGACGAATTATTGCTCTTCTTAAGGTAAGGGGCTTGTGTAACGGAATGCCATTTAAATCAAAGCCTGTTAAGTGTTTTAATTCCCCTTTCGTAATCTCTAAACCCTGTAGATTAGACCAAACAGAATTAGAATCATCAACCGACTTATTCCATTCATCTATGTCAGCCACATCTAAATGCTCCCTATACTGAGTTACCTATATTTTAAGAAAAGTGGCTTTGAAGGGACTAGAAGTTCATATAATTTATTGAACCAATCTTGACATACAAGCAGGATGTCAATTAACCCCCACCTGGTAAAGGGGCAGGCAGGGGCATCACATCCAACGATTTAATTTACTAACTCAGTAGCACGTTTCGCCAAAGCCTCAGCCGTCAACCCATTAAACGCCATAATTTGACCAGCACTCGATGCAGTCTCACCCCGCTTCCAAGCAAAAGTATCCCGCTTCAAATTACTCCGCAACATAATGGGTTCCAGCATCCCACTCGTACCCCCAGTCACCCCAATCAACGCATCACCACCAAAGAGTTTCTCAAACCCTTCATCATCTAAGAAATGACTATCCTTTTCAGTACAAGTTGCCCAAGCAACATCATGAGGACGATACAAGCGACGGGGACTAATTACCGAAACAATTCGCACGCCAATTCCTTCATTTTCCAAGTGAACGGCAGCATCAAATACCGGAATTAACGTCATATCTCCAATAACGGCAAAAACGACTTTCTTTTTCCCTTCCGTTTCATGCAACACCACCCCACCATCTTGCAATGCTTGACGAGTATCTTCAAAGGTCGTTAATACAGATAACGGTGACTTACTAGCAGTAATGGTAATTCCCTTATTCTTCGTTGTCAGCGCCCAATCGTAACAAACTTGGATACTATTTGCATCGCAGGGAAATAGAGGGAAAACATTGCCATTCCGCATCATGGCAGCAAAGTAATTCTCAATTTCTGGACGCTGGTGAGTCCAACCATTGCGTCCTTGTTCCAATGCCCCTGCTGTAAATAAGGTAATTGTAGAAGGAGTAGGACGGCGCAATTCTGCCATTGCCTGTGTTACCGTCTGCCAAATGGGTAAACCATTAATCGCAAAAGACTCGTAAGAACACCAGAGAGTCCTTGCGCCAAATAATGCTAAAGCTGCTGCTAACCCTGCACAAGCATCCTCACTCAATGGTTCGTATACCTGACCCTTAGGTCCCTGATAATAGAGTTCGTCAGAGGTGGGGTGGATAATTTTCAGTGCCACATTAATGTTATTAATCCCAGATGCGGCATTCCCGTCAGCATTGGAGATAATAAAGCTGGGATCTTTGTGTCCCACATGGGCAACTAACGCACCCATTGCCGTAGTTGCAACTTGCTTATCTTCCTTAACTGAAAACTCATTTAGAGGCAATTTCCCTAAATCTGGCAGGGGCAATTCTTTTTCCGTCACCACTTGGTGAGATGCCGGACCCCCTGCAGCTCGTTCACAGTTAGTGCGGACGAGTTGCCAAGCTTCTGGGGATAAGGCACGCTGTTTTAAAGCCTTGATCACATCTTCATTCTCTAAGGTGTGGTGGGCATAGAGGTTGTGAGCTTTTGCACCTTTATCATGTACCCCCGCCCCTTTAAGCTGTTTAATAATCAGCACCGTTAGCTTACCACCGAGGGCAGATTTCGCGGCTTTATCTGTGGCTTCTAAGACCGCTTTGGTGAATTCTAAACGCTTTTCCCAAGAAAACGCGGTGCTATCGACATAGTCTCCGGGTTGGTTGGCGTCATCAAAGTCTTTGGCATTAACTAAGATAATTTCTTTAAATCCGTTACCCTCCCAGTATTCAATCATTTCCTGGTTGGGTTTAGTAGACACCATGCTGTGGTGTTCCTGAGAATAGCCGTTCCAAACCAAGATGGGCAGGAAATTAGTAACTTCGGGATATGCCGTGTGGAAGTGACCGAAACTACTCATTATATAGGGTTCACCGATACCCCCGTCACCAATCGTAACGGGGAAGAGGGTATCTCGGTGCAGTAATGCCCCCGCCATAGCAAAATGCTGCCCTTGTCCGAGGGGTCCAGCCGGGTTGAGGAGTCCGGGAATTTGACCGGAAAGGTGTCCTAGGAGTCCGTGCATTTCCCGGAAGCGTTCCCGCATCTGTTGCACGGTTTCAATCCCCATGTCCTCTAGGGAGCGATCGAGGAACATGGTACTGTAAAAGCCTGGAGCATGGTGTCCTACTTCGGTGATGATATTCTTATAACCCAGCATGATCAGGGCGGCAATGCCTTCCACCACACTGGCAAATCCGCCTGGGTGACCGGAGGCTTTAGACGCGGTAACTTGCAGAATGAGGTAACGCAGGGCGTCAGCAGCGAGGAGGGTTTGGAAGACAGCCGCTGGGTCAGAAGGAGATGCGATCGCACTTTTACCCTCAGCAATGGCAGGTTTTCCACCATACGTCTCGAAACCCGGAAGGGCTTGTCCGAAGTACTGAATGCCTTCGCAAAATGCTGGAACGGGTGACGTAGTTTTTGGGGTCGTTGCAGTCATGCTGAGTACCTTAAATCAATGTATCGGTAGATTAAGTTACTAAAAATTTTACTACCTTTTAGCAACATTTAAGTTGCTAAAGTTTATTAGTTCTGCGTTATGCAGTGATAACTTAAGGTAATCAGACAGCAATGAATCTTCCCCTCGGCGCTAAGTGGATCGGCACAATTAAACTGAACTGCTGAGAGGAGGGAGTGGGGGAAGTTAGGGCGTTTTCATCATTACAAATACCTACACTGGGTTTTGCAGTTCGTTGAGTTGCCCTCGGATCGTTTCGATACGCTTGCGATTTACGTCCAAGTCTGAACGTCCTAGGCGAGAAGCGGAGCGAACTTGGATGGTATTAGCACTTTCGCCGAAGAAAAATTCCACGTCATCGACAAATCCCATCAGCTTACTGGTAAATTCTGCATAGAGGTAATTCTCCGTTTCCGTAATAATGTTCGTTTTCTCCATGTTCTGGATTACGGTCTTCAGATCAGCCATCGCCTTTGGCAGCGTTGAGGTGTACTTTAAGGGTTCGATTCCGTGGGTGGAGTCTTGGGCTTGGCTATTGACGCAGTTGGGGGTATTGGGACACGGGGTTAGTTTCCCTGCTTGAACGCCTAGATTGGTGGGTTTTTTTCCGGCAAACATCTCTCCTCCTGAAAACGCTAAAGTTACGCCTATCGTACAGGCAGCAACGAATATTAGGGATATAAAGACGATCGCTACCGATTGAAGGGTCGATCGCTTTTGAACCTCTGAGGTCATGGGATTTTAGTCACTACTTGTTTCGAGCCTGTTATAGAGCTTACCGAAAAAGGGGAGCGGGGGAGCGAGGGAGATATTTAGCGGGTAGCGTGATTTCTGCTAACTTGCACGATTAACTTAGGGTTAATCGACTTGTTGCCGATTTCAGTAAGGCTCGAATTCTTACGGTTGAATTAGAAAATGTAACAGAATGCAAAGTATAATGAGGTCGAGATTACAATGACAAGAACCTAGAGGAAGAGTATTACTATCACATGCGAGTTGCGATCGCTGGAGCAGGTCTAGCAGGGCTTTCCTGCGCCAAATACCTCACCGACGCAGGTCATACCCCTATTGTCCTAGAACGTCAAAATGTTTTAGGCGGTAAAGTTGCTGCGTGGAAAGATAAAGACGGAGATTGGTACGAAACAGGTTTGCACATATTCTTCGGTGCTTACCCAAATATGTTGCAGCTATTTAAAGAACTGGATATTGAAGATCGGCTGCAATGGAAAAAGCATACGATGATCTTCAATCAGCCGGAAATCCCCGGAACCTATTCTCGGTTTGACTTTCCCGATTTACCAGCCCCCATCAACGGCATTGTCGCGATTCTGCGCAACAATGATATGCTCACTTGGTCGGAGAAGATTCGCTTTGGGTTGGGTCTGCTACCGGCGATAATCAACGGGCAGAAGTACGTTGAAGAGATGGATCAATACTCCTTCTCCGAATGGCTGAAGTTACAAAACGTACCGCTAAGGGTGGAGAAGGAAGTTTTTATCGCCATGTCCAAGGCGCTGAACTTTATCAACCCGGATGAGATTTCAGCAACGATACTCCTCACCGCGTTAAATCGCTTCCTTCAGGAAAAAAATGGTTCTAAGATGGCGTTCTTAGATGGTTCTCCGACAGAACGACTCTGCCAACCCTTAGTCGATTACATTACCGCACGGGGCGGAGAAGTGCGTCTGAATGCACCCGTTAAAGAATTCTTGCTCAATCGGGATAACACGGTGCAGGGATTTTTAATTCGGGGTGCGAACGGGGAGGAAATACTGACAGCAGATGCTTACGTGTCAGCTATGCCAGTTGATCCCTTGAAGCTGATGCTTCCCGAATCCTGGAAAACGATAGATTTCTTCAAACAGCTAGAGGGGTTGGAAGGCGTCCCGGTGATCAACCTGCATCTGTGGTTTGATCGCAAGCTGACGGATATCGATCACTTGTTATTTTCGCGATCGCCCCTGCTCTCGGTCTATGCTGATATGAGCAACACCTGCAAAGCCTATGCCAATCCCAACCGTTCAATGCTGGAATTAGTGTTGGCACCCGCAAAAGACTGGATTGGCAAATCCGAAGGGGAAATTGTAGACGCGACCATGGCAGAATTGAAAAAACTCTTTCCCAAGCATTTTGAGGGGGATAATTCCGCCAAACTGCTTAAATATCATATTGTCAAGACCCCGCGTTCTGTCTACAAAGCAACCCCAGGACGACAAGCTTATCGCCCTGCTCAGGAGACGCCGATTGCCAACTTTTACTTATCGGGTGATTACACGATGCAACGTTACTTGGGCAGTATGGAAGGTGCCGTACTTTCTGGTAAGCTGACATCGCAGGCAATTGCAAAGAACTCCGAGTCAGACGTTCAACGTCACCAATCAGACGTTCAACTTCCTGCTACTCCCAGTACCCAACCTGTAATCCCCAGTCCCTAGCTGCCTGCCTGCTACGAATGCTTAAACTGCCTAACTCCCCGTGCATGAGAACGCTGGTTTCCCAGTCTGACGCTTATGAAATCTGCCGTCAGATTACGGCAAAGTATGCTAAGACGTTTTATCTGGCGACATTGTTAATGCCAGAGGAAAAACGCCGAGCGATTTGGGCGATATATGTCTGGTGTCGGCGAACTGACGAGCTGGTAGATGGTCCCCAGTCGCCGTTAACGACGCCAGAAACCCTGACTCGGTGGGAAGAACAACTAGAATCTGTCTTTGCTGGACAGCCAATTGACGAACCGGATGTAGCGTTAGTCGATACCCTACAACGATTCCCAATGGAGATTCAGCCGTTTCGAGATATGATTGCTGGTCAGCGTATGGATTTGTACCGCAGTCGATACGAAACCTTTGATGAGTTAAAGCTCTACTGCTATCGGGTTGCTGGTACGGTAGGGCTAATGACTAGTCCGGTTTTGGGGTTGGACAACTCGCCCAACCAAACTCCATGGAATAGTCAGGATGCAAACAATCCCGTCGAAGAAGCAATCTCACTGGGCATTGCTAAACAGTTGACAAATATCCTCCGAGATATTAGTGAAGATGCTAGCCGGGGTCGCATCTACTTACCCTTAGAAGAATTAGCACTGTTTAATTACACGGAAGAAGACTTATTCAAAGGGGTTGTTGACGAGCGGTGGCGGGAACTGATGCGCTTTCAAATTCAACGCGCCCGTAAGTTCTATGCTAGAGCGGATAGAGGAATTGGAATGCTCAGTCGTGATGCTCGCTGGCCCGTCTGGGCAGCATCAATGCTTTATCAGGGTATTTTGGGGGCGATAGAGCGCAACCACTATGATGTCTTTAGTACACGCGCTTACGTCTCTAAACCGCGGAAGCTGTTATGGCTTCCAGTCGCCTGGTTGAGAGCACAAGCGCTTTAATAGATGGGAAGCAGAGGTACGGGGGAGACAAAGCGAGGAGTAACACATTGACAGGGTGACAAGCAAACCGAGGGCTTGATTGAGCAAGCTTTCTACGCTATTGACCTACAAAAGATGAAAGCTTATTGACGGATCATCTCCCCGTTTTAAGGATGGCTAGAAGCTAGAATAGTGAGTCGGACACTTAATTCATCCCACAGTTATGTTTGATTGGGTCTGGTTAGCGCGAGTGACGTTGATGGGTTTGGTGGGAACCGCCACTGGAGCCACTTTATTAGTCTGGACATTAGGTAAAACCCCACTCATCAACACCAACAGTAACCCTAGTCCGGTTGCGAACGTTACTCCAGGACAGCCTCAACCCGTACTCCTACCACCGCAACCCCTAGTTCTTACAACCCAATCCAATCCCGTTAGTTTAGTTGAGGGTGCGACAACTGTCTTGAATGGTCCCTTCGATCTCAAGAAAACCCTCAGTAGTTTGACTCCCTTATTTGCAACCCCAACTTCTTTAGGTATGGTGGCGATTGGAGTAGCAGAAGGCAATTACCGACTTCTCGTTGAAAACGGCAATCTCTACGTGCAGCAAACTGCCTCCTACTTCGGACACACCGATCCGGGTAATTTATCTTGGGGTGACGTAGTGACAAACTATGGTCCTTGTAGCGATCAAGGACGCAGTGGCGGAGATATCACCCAGGCAGAGCAACTGTGCTTGCAGCGATCGCGTTCTCGACTGTCTACCCATCTCGTGGATCTAAACGCTGTCGGTATCGACCCTAGCGCAGACATAGAAGCCTTGCTGAATGCAGCGGATTTGTACAATCAAGCCAAACCCATTCATTCCCGCTTTTTTCCCAAAGCGCTGGCAATGGCACGAAAAGGCGGTTTGACTGGTATTGAGGCGATTGCTTGGGCAAGGACTGCCTCCTTCTATCTCAACTTAAACAATGAGATGGACTTGCAAGGCGGTTTAAATCAAGCCACAGGACTCATCGGCATTTGCGCCCGTGAAAACCGTCCGATTACCGAGTGGGATTGTGTTTACAGCGACCAAATGCGACGGGTTAAAGCCATTGCTTCTGTTTTAGACAAGTATCGCCTAACCTATGCTCCCAGTAGCTAAGGTGTGTCGGCAGAAAAAATTTTACCGTAGGACAGGCATCTTGCCTGTCCTACCCCTAACGCTGGGTAGCAAAGTTCTAATCCTGAATAGAATTATAAGCTGTATAGCCAACAGCTTTTAAAGCTGTAGCCCCCTGAACGCGCCTGCTTTTCAGCAGAGGGCTGGGGGCTGAAGACGTTAAGTGAATTTGGAGCTGAGGACCAGACATAGCGAGTCGAACGATAATGCCATCCGTCACAACGGCTTCAGTGATGGGTTCACCGTTCAGATAAGTGCCGTTATTGCTAAAGCTAACTGCTTTCCACTCAGATGCAATGCGCCGGAGTTCAATATGGTGGCGGGAGACGACCGAGCTGTGCAGTACGATATGGTTATCAGAACAGCGTCCGATTTTAATCACAGGTTGATCCACAAAAGTCCACTGCTGCACCGGAGCATCCTGAGATGGAAATCGCAACGAAAGCGTCACGACATTAGGAGCAGTATTTGCCCGAAATAAAGATTTCACGATCAATTGTTGCACCCCCAGAAAACGCAAGTTTAATAAGTAGCCAATAACTATGCGTAAATTTTAAGTAGATGCCTTCAGTTTACAGAAACTAGAAGGGCTTTACAGACCGTATTTTTACGGATTTTAGCAGATACCCATACAAAAATACCCATGGAACCTTCTAGGGGTACGGTATACCTACGGACTAGAACCAGGGTTAGAACATGGGAGTTGGTACGGTAGTATTAAGCTGTGGCAACTTAGTACGGGCAAGGAAATCTGCACATTAAAGGAACACGTAGCCGTAGTGAATTCCCTAGTCTTTAGTCCAGATGGGAAGACATTAGTCAGTTGCAGTTCGGATAAAACGATTAAAATTTGGCAGCGGGATTAAGGTGTTGATTACCATTTCTAGAGCAGGCTGTTAATGAGTCGCCGTCGCTGGCTAGAAATTGCTGAATATTTGTCCCTTGCTAGTTCAGCATTGGGAACGGTTGTAGCAGCAGCCACTCAGCAGGTGGTGTATGCGGCAGCTCCCTTGAGTATAAGTCTTGCCTTGAATCTAGCCAATCGGCAAAGGCTCAACCTGTTGCATCGACAACATTCAGAAACAGCCCTGGCACAACTCCATCAACGCCTTGATCCGATTAGCCAACGCCTGACTGAATTGGAGTCTCGCATATCCCAGAGCGATCGCCAAATTGAAAACTTAAAAGATACCCTAGCCGAATACCAAGCTCAACTGCAAGCTCTGGAGCAAATAGGCAGGATTGATGTATCAGTACAGTTGCCTCCATACTCCTGCCCAATACCACAGGAGATACAATTACTTCCAGAGTTTCACCCCGTTATTCTACCTACCCCTGAATTAATCCCAGAAACACCATCCCTTAATTGGCGATGTACAAACACTCTCACAGGAAATTCAGCGGTTAAATGCCTTGCCATTGCTCCAGATGGGGAAATACTAGCCAGTAACAGCACTGACTATAGTATCAAACTGTGGGATAGTCGCACTGGACAAGAACGATGCATTCTTAAGGGGCATTCCTATCACGTCCTGTCCATTGCCTTCAGTCCTGATGGAGAAACCCTGGCTAGTGCCAGTGCTGATAATACCATTAAGCTGTGGGATATTCGCACCGGACGGGAAAAACGTACTCTCAAAGGGCATTTGTACTACTTTTTAGCGATCGCATTTAGTCCTGATGGTACAACTCTCGCCAGTGGTAGTGCAGACTGTACAATCCGATTGTGGGAGGTGAGTACCCTGACTCAGAAGCGAATTCTCAGGGGACATGGTGAGAAAATTCAGGCTGTCGCGTTTAGTGCAGATGGACAAACTCTTGCCAGTGGTAGTCGGGACGGCATCATTAAACTTTGGGATAGTAGCCCTATTGTTCGGAAAGATAGTATGACGTTAACTGGACATAGCGGTGCAGTTCGTTCCGTCGCCTTTAGTCCTGATGGACAAATCCTTGTCAGTGCTAGTGCAGATTTTACGATTAAGCTGTGGGATGTACGCACCGGACAGGAGAAGTGTACGCTACAGGGACATTCTGACGAGGTAAGTTGTGTTAGTTTTAGTCCGAATGGCACTATCTTGGCGAGTGGTAGTTACGACCAAACTGTTAAATTATGGAATTGTAGCAGTGGGGATTTGCTTGGGAGGCTATCCGGGCATTCTGGTGCTGTTCAGTCTGTGATTTTCAGTTCAGATGGGCAGAGATTAGTGAGTGGTAGTAGTGACAAGGCGATTAGGATTTGGGAGTGTGAAACACGATGATTTTGGCTTTCAAGGCTAGTTGCTGTAGCGTAGTGTGATTATTGACTGGCTTTTGGAGCGGTTTGCCATTTGCTAAATTAGTGTCAAGTTGCGAGTGTTTTCCCGATGAACACAGTCCAACTCACAGCCAAAAATTAACCCTAGACAACATTCTTAGTCACACGGATACCGAAAGCGAAGAGCATGAAAGCTGAAGAAGTCCTGAGACGATATGCAGAGGGGGAAAGAGATTTTCGCCGTGTAAGTCTTCGCGGGCAATCGTTTAAAGGTAAAGACCTTTCGGGGGCAGACTTTAGTGAGGCGGATATTCGAGGGGCAAATTTTACGAATGCTTACCTCAAAGATGCTAAGTTTTGTGGAGCAAAAGCTGGACTACAACGGCGATGGCAGACGGGTTTAACAGTAATGGCTTTACTGCTGTCGGCAGTTTCCGGAAGACTCTGCCGCTTCTCCGGATATTTTGTAACATTCATATTCGGTAGCGATCCTGCAAAGATTGTGGTTGGCTGGCTGGCTATCGGTGTAATCGTTGTCTTCTGGATTATCGTTATCAGCAAAGGGATTAACCCTGGAGTGTTCGCTTTGGCTTTTGCTGGAGCTGTCGCTTTTGCTGTCGCTTTTGCTTTTGTTGGAGCTGAAGCTTTTGCTTTTGGTGGAGCTGTAGCTATTGCTTTCGCTGGAGCCTTGGCTGGAGCTGAAGCTATCGCTTTGGCTGGAGCTATCGCTTTGGCTGGAATTTTGGCTGGAGCTATCGCTTTTGCCGTAGTTTTTGCTTTTGGTGGAGCTGTCGCTATCCCTGGAGCTATCGCTTTCGTTCTACTGTGCGCTTACGTTAGCTGGCAAGCATTGGCTGGAGATGAAAAATACACCCTCATTCGCACAATTGCCCTTACCTTTGCTGCTACAGGAGGCACAAGTTTTTACAATGCCAATTTAACTGATGCTGAATTTTCTCAAGCCAGCCTTAAGAGTACAGATTTTAGACGCGCTAACCTCACCCGGACTTGCTGGCACCAAACTCAAAAACTCGATCATATTCGTCCTAGTACAACGTATCTGCAAGACAAAAAAGTGCGGCAATTACTGATTACAGGACAAGGACAAGACCAAAACTTTAACAGCAAAAACCTGCAGGGAGTCAATTTACAAGGTGCAAACCTAGCCGATGCCAGCTTCATCGGTGCTGATTTAAGTGAAGCGAACCTGCAAGACGCGGACTTATCGAGAGCCAAACTGGTACAAACCCAATTAGATGAAGCTGATTTAACAGGTGCAACCCTTACCGGAGCCACGATTGAAGACTGGAGCATTACGAGTAGTACCCAATTGCAGGGGATTCGATGCAGATATGTCTTCATGCGTTTACCGACTAAAGATGACCCCAACCAACGCCGCAAACCAGATAACTGGGACGAAGAGTTTGAGGATGGGGATTTTGCTGATTTTATTAAACCAATTGTCGATACCCTTGACCTCTACCACAATCAGGGAGTTGACCCTCGTGCGATCGCTATCTCATTCAAGCGGTTAGCGGAAAATAATCCAGACGCTGGACTGGAGATTGTGGCGATGGAGAAACGGGGTAAGGATAAGTTTTTACTCCGTGCGGCAACGGCTCCAGAAAGCGATCGCTCTGCACTCAGCGCTAAGTATTTCACGACATACAACCAGATTAAAGCCTTGGCAGAGGCAGAGGTACAGAAACTTTTAGCAGAGAAAGATAGTCGAATTTCTAGTTTAGAGAATATGGTAGAGACGGCGCTACAGCGTCCAAGTTTTTATACAAGCAATCAAATACAAGAGGTAGGTAGTATGACAAACAATCCTGGTGGATTTTCTGTTGGTGGTTCTGTCGGTGGCGATATCCGCAACCTTCAAGGTGACAAGAACCGAGCCATTCAAGGTGACAATAACCAAGGTGTTCTTGGCGATAACAATCAAGTAACTCAAAGTCAAGGTGCTGCAACGGCTGAAGAACCGCTCACAAAAGCCGATGTGATTGCGTTACTGGCAGAACTCGACAAGTTAGTTCGAGGGGCAGAATTACCAGAAGAAGCCAAAGAAGAAGCAACTATCGCTCTTTTGTCACTCTAGGAAGAGGAAAAGTGGAAATCAGTCTGTTCTTGAGCTGTAGGGATAGCTCCCGGAAACCGATTCATAAAAGAAATTAATCGAGTAAAACCCACTTCTAAAAGTGGGATG
>NZ_JADEWY010000125.1 GCF_015207375.1 Coleofasciculus sp. LEGE 07092
CCCCACACCCCACACCCAATCAAATAGACTGGCTATATGAATAGGAAACCTGGTTCAATGCCCAATCGATCTCAAACCATTGCCAGCATCATCGAAAAACGTCAACCCCTTGCCCAGAAAATCCAAGGTGTGGAGGAAAGACTGAGGGGTGTCATGGAGGTGCTGCGTACCCTTGACGAACGCTGCCATCAGTTAAGGGGACAGATTCAGGATACTAATATTAGCGATCGCCTCAATGCTATCAATGTTGCCCCCTTGCAAGTTCAAATTACCCATCACCAGGATGAATTGCGCCAACTGCGGAACCGCTTCTCCCGCAATACTTTAAATATCGGCGTAGTGGGGCTGATGGGTCAAGGCAAGAGTACATTTCTGCAAAGTATCAGTGGCTTAACAGACGACGAAATTCCCGCCCTCAGAGGGGGCGCTTGTACCGCCGTGCGCAGTACCATTTGCCACCAATCGGGGGAAACCTACGCCGATGTTACGGTTCATTCTGAACAGACATTTTTAGCAGAAGTCATCACCCCTTACTATCAAGAATTAGAGTTAGGAACTCCACCTACAGCATTGGATGAATTTGCCAAACCCCTGCCTGAATTTATCGGGACAGATGCCACCAAAAAGTCCATGTACGAACACCTGAAGGCAGACTATCACGACAATATATCCATGTACAGGCATCTCCTGATGTCAGGTTCACCGCGACAACTTCCCCGCATTCCCAAAGGGCGTATTCAGGATTATGTTGCTCAACGACGGTTTCCCCAAGGTGAATTGATTTCCTTTGACCATTTGGCAGTACGAGAAGTTAAAATAGTCTGTCCGTTTAACAATCCTGATGTGGGTCAAGTTGCCCTAGTTGATGTTCCC
This sequence comes from Coleofasciculus sp. LEGE 07092, assembly GCF_015207375.1. Taxonomy (GTDB): domain Bacteria; phylum Cyanobacteriota; class Cyanobacteriia; order Cyanobacteriales; family Coleofasciculaceae; genus LEGE-07092. The sequence goes on from NZ_JADEWY010000125.1 coordinate 874, forward strand.
GGTTTGGGAGATACCCGACTGGGGGATGAAAAGCTGATTCTAGAAACCCTAGGACAGGATGTTGATTTAGTCATTTTTGTCCGCCGACCCGACCGACTTCGGTATGGGTGGGAAAAACGAGATACTGACTTGTACAATAAAGCTGCCGAGGCATTAAATAATTTAGAGAATCGGTCGTTTATGATTCTCAACCATGTTACAGGGTATGACGATAACTTAGAAGCCTGTCAGAAACATCAAACCACGATTCGTGACAAGCATATTGATGTTATTCGCTGCGAAATTGCGGATTGTTCGAGTCCCCAGGAAACCAATGAGGTTCTGGATTTAGTTCTTAATTATCTCGCTAATAACATTACTTATTTAGACGAGCAATATGCCCGGAATTACCAAAAGCGTCTGAACCAACTCCAGATTACGATTAATGCTGAACTGCAAAAAGCTCGTCAGGTTTGGATTACTGAACTCTTGCCCACAGACCTCAACGAACAAGGCAAATTTTTACGACTGTTTAATAAGCTGTGGACGAGTATAACACGAGGTCTAGAAGAACTTTTAGAGCATCTAGACAAAGCTCGGGATGGCATTGAGGAAGATAGTTTTAGACAACAGGTAGAATTAATTATTCAAGCCTGCAAAACAGATACAGGACTCCCTGTAGATGACCCCATTAACCAGATTATTGACCGCCGCTTTGAAGAAGGCGATTGGCAAACCACTTATGCTAAATATCTGCACGAAATCCGCAATCACCTTACCCGTCATTTCCACGCCATGGACTACGGGTTGAATGAGTATGTAGAGTATACCAAATCTCAAGTCAGTGAAGTCCTTCTGACTCAAGGCAGTTTAATTGGGTTAAGTGATGCTAGAGGTTCAGCATTTCTGAACGCGATGGCAGAGATTGTACCCGATAATTTGGTCAAGCTCAAGCAGGCTTTCCAAACCCTCTCTAAGTTTGAGATATCCTATAAGGCAAATTTTCATTACCGCATTCGTCCTCATCTGGATAACCTCAATCCCGATAAAACGAATCTGCGACTTTCCCCGTCTAACCCGGCTGAATCGAGGGACAGTAAGGCAAAAGAAATCCTCTCCTATCTGGAAGTACTCCAGGATGAAGCGGTGTTTAAATGCCAACACGCCTTGGAAGAGTTTTACTGCGAACCTAGTCAAGCTGCCTTTGCTGAAGTAGAGGAATTTGTCGATCAAGTACTCCGAGCAAAAGATGTAAAAGATGAATGGCAGATTTTTCTATTTCAAGAGAAGGCAAAGGTTTGGTCCCTTGAGTTTGGGCAAAATCGAGACGGCGATGACCGACAGCAGTGGTTAGCCTTAGTAGACCGGGCAGTAGAAGCGAATCAACTCAAAGAATTACAATTTTTGCACTGAGTAGGGCATGGGACATGAGCAAAGAACTCAAAATTACGATGCTAGGAGCAAGTGGTGTTGGCAAGACAACACTCTTAACATCAATGTATGAACAGTTTGAGGCAACAAGTTCTCAAGCGAATCTGCAACTTAAACCGGACATAGAAACAGCCGCAACTCTAGAACGCTACTTGGCACAACTTAAAACATTAACCTACGAGTTCAAAGCTGAGGAACGAAATAAAGGAATTCGGGGAACCCTGGCAACAGCAGGACCCGAATCATTACCCTCCTACATTTTTGATTTAGGTCATAACGACCAAAAACAATTTCTGCGGTTACTGTTTCGCGACTATCCAGGGGGCTATATTTTGCACAATGATATAGCTGGGAGACGATTTGTTCAGAAGCTGCTGAGAGAATGTGCAGCGGTGATTGTGGCGATTGATACACCCGCCCTTATGGAACTGAATGGTAGGTGGCATGAGGTCAGAAATAAACCGGGTGAGATTTTAAAGCTGTTTAAAACTGCGTATCAAACGTTAGACGAGCCGAAACTGGTGATTTTTGCCCCGGTTAAGTGCGAAACTTACGTGCAGGATGAAGCCTCTGCGAATAAACTGATTAAGTGCATTCAAGAGAGATACGCCCCCGTACTGGAGTTTTTTCAAGAACCCATTCGAGCCGATAAAATTGCCGTTGTCACCGCCCCTGTTCAAACCGTTGGCTGTGTGGTTTTCTTAAAAGTTGAAGTGGAAAATCTCAATCAACCACGCTTTTACTTTCGTAAAATTAGTTTTGATGCTAAATACAGCCCCAAAGATAGCGAACAACTACTGCGGTATCTGCTGCGATTCTTATTAAAAATGTACATTCAAGACCGGAGTTGGCCCCTATTCAACCCCGTCCGCCAATTCTTCAAGCCAGATGCCGAACTCAAGCAAGCAGTAGAACAGTTTGCGAAGGGGTGCAAAACAAGGGGGGGATTTGCGGTTCTGCAAGGTCAAAGATTGCTATCGATTTAAATTTTGAATGTGTGAAGTTTGAATTATGGATATCTATATCCAAAGTCGCGGCTTTGAGCAAGATTGTGATTATCGCTGGCTGCAAGTCTGTGAAGGGGGTTCAACCCAACCGCAACTGCCTCCGATTGGATTAGAGGTTAGTAATTTAATCGATAGCGAGACACCTTCGGTTGTTCTAGAACGTTTACCGGATGAGCGATTGCTGTTGCTGGTAACAGGAATTGAACCAGAAGGACGGGTTGATTTCCTCGATCGCCCGATCCGAATTGCGGTAGCCTGGGTTGGGTACAGTGCTGACGAATCGGTGCTTCGCCATCTGGCAGTTCACGCCTTAACCGAAGCGGAACAGAACTCGTTAACTGAACAAATCAACCAAGCCCTACCCTTGGGTGGCGAGTATGGGTTTGAGATTATCCTCCCATCCCTACAACGATTAGTGTCTCAAGACGATACTAAAGCCTTTACCTCTAGCCAACCCCCAACTCTCACCCCCAAAATTGGACGGAATTCACCCCAGTTAAGGCACCAACTAGCACAGGAACTTCAAACCTGTCACTTACCCACCCAAACAGGTATTCTTATGGTCGTGACGGGAATTAAAAAAAGAGAAAGCTTGGAAAAGGCTGGAGTTTGGCGGATTTTATCGACGCTGGTGGAGGGAGATGATTGGGAAGAAATTACGGCTCAAGCGTCTGGGTGGTTGCCTAACAAACTTGGCAAGAGTGCCGATCTCAAAAATCCGTTAATGTGGCTTACGGTAATCCTATCTATTATATCATATTGGTTAGCATTTGTATTCAAATTACTCTCATCCAATGAGCAGGCTCTGCCTGAAAGTAGAAGAGAGCTTAACGTAAAACCTAGAAAAACTGGCAACGAGTCGAGGGAAAAGCCTTAAAGCTATTCATTAAATCTTCAGATGCTTCGATGCAATGCGATCGCTAAAGCTATTAAAATACTCGTATCGAAACTCTTGGCGGAATTCAAGGCAAAGCCCAAGTTTACTCAGCCAAGGCAGCAAAAATTTCCTGAAAAAAAACGGGTTAGACCCCAAACGCCAATAACTAGACCCTTAGATAGTCGTATGCCTAGTAAAAAGCTATTTCACCGAGATGTTTTCATCCTAATCGATCAAAGCGGTTCCATGGTACGCAGAGATGCGGAACTCAATAATACTATCCGCTGGAAAGCTCTGCCGGAAGTCATAGAAGGTCATGTCTACCGACTTCTCAACGAAACCAGTATCGATGGTGATAAAATTTGCAGCGAGATTGTCCTAACCTTTTTCAGCCCCAACCGCCCCTGTGATAAAACGATTTACATTGAAGATACCTCCCAGGTGCCAAGCATCTTTGATGAAAATCAACCCGATAGCAGTACGTTTATTACTCCTACGCTTGAACAAGTGATCAATCAGTGGTTTTCCACTCGCGAAGATCAGCGAGGTGGATTTATCATTATTTATACCGATGGTCAGTTTGACGATCGCGATAAATTTCTTAACTTGATTCAAACCACCTGTACACGACTCAAAAGCCAAGATGAGCTAAAAATTGTGATCGTGGGTTTCGGGAGTGAGATTAATCCTAAGTTTTATCTAGAACTGGATAAAAACGTTAGAGGATTCACCGACGCCAAAGGATTGAGTTGTAATATTGTGGTCTTTGATTTATTAAATCAAATGCCCAATATTATTGAGCTGCTAAACCGTCAGCTAGAAAACCCCGATGCAGGCTTGCCACTCTGGGCAAAAGAGCGTTACCCAGAGTTGTTTGCTTGAAGTTAATCAGAGCTGCGAGTTGCTTCTAGCAGGCGAGAAAAATAAAAGCGGGTACTAGTCATGCCACTACGTTGAATGGAAAAGCCATTGCTTTCTAAAATTTTGATAATATCCGCTTCGCGGTGCAGGTAGGCGCGAGTCGTTTTGCTAGGTCCTGGAAATAACTCGCCGATTTTTTTGAGTAAAGTAAGGGCAAGGGTTTTGGGGGCAAAGCTGAGAATTAAGCGAGATTCTGCCAGAGAAGCTAGGTGAGAAATCATTTGTGCTGCCTTATCTTGAGGATAATGAATCAGCACGTCTAGGCAAATAACCGTATGATAGCTGCCACTCAACTCTTCTAAATCTTGCACGGCAAAGGTGATAGTTTCCGGGTTACTTAAACTAGCTTGCGCTTTTTCCTTAGCTTCCCCTACCATTTTTTCCGAGATATCGCTGGCAAGGACTTTCGCGCCCGCTTGTGCTAGGGGAATGCTGAGACTCCCCAAACCGCACCCCGCATCACAAATCAACAACCCCTCTAAATTGCCATCAGCATTCAGCCATTCCAGAACAGTATCGACAGTTTGCTGGTGTCCGTTGCGGATATCTAACTGGACTTTATTAACCTCACCATCGCCGTAAATCCGCCGCCAGCGGTCAAATCCCGTAGCATTGAAATAGTCTTTAACAACGATTTTATCATCAACGGTTTTCATAAAGTTGGGGGTTGAACGAGAAGTTGGGACGGTTAACTACTTTACCATTTTTCGTCACTCCTCGTTGACCTTAAGATCAACCCTTTCATAGATATCACTGAATGGTAGTTGAAATTCTAGGGACGCCAGTGCTAACACGGCATCTTCTCCTGAACGTTCCGTGAACAGCCATTGTCCCTCTTATTGTTTGGCAAACTGTTCGACTCGAAAACTGTATTGATCAATTAAAATAATGAAATGCTTGTCTTATAAGAATTTTGAATTTTGAATGCGCAATTCCGCCCAGCGGTACTAGTGAAGTCCATTTAATCGTCTTATTCCACGCCCTATTTTCTACTCCCTTTGTTATAAACGCTGCCAAGTCAGCTTTGATGCTTCCTCGTCCCAATGCCAGCGCAACAACTTTGCCGATTGATTAACCCCCATTCCCGATAATCCGATCGCTTTTCTGGGGGATTCCGTTGCTAAAGCAATAGCATTTTCTACCCCACAAATCCCCCACTCCACCAAATTCTGTACCCCCACTAACAAGGGCAATGTCGTCCCCGCTAACGTCCCATCCCCTAACCGTGCCGTACCCTGTTTCACTTCAATTTGGCGACTGTCCCATGGATAAATCCCATCTGGCAACCCCAAGGGCGCTAGGGCATCACTAACCAAAAACAGCCCTTCCTCGTACCCACTCGCTCGTAGTAGAATCTGAAGCATCGTCGGACAGATATGCTCACCGTCAGCAATAACACCACAGTGAACCTGGGGATGAGTAATTGCCGCACCGAGTAATCCTGGCTGTCGGTGGTGCAGTCCTGGCATAGCATTAAAGGCATGAGTTACCATTGATGCCCCTAGTGCAAACGCTTCTTCGGCTTCTACTGCCGTCGCTTGAGAATGACCCAAACTCACGGTAATATCTAAAGACTGCAAATACGCGATCGCTTCCCCCGTCTTATCTAACTCCGGTGCTAGGGTAATGACTCTTACTAGTTCCGCATAATTCCCCAAAACCTTCTTGACATTTTCAAGGGTAAGTGGTAATAAATATTCAATAGGATGTGCCCCCCGCTTTTGGGGATGCAAAAAGGGTCCCTCTAAATGTACACCTAGGATTTGAGCCATTTCTGAGTCTTGCGCCCCAGCCGCTAAAAAATCAGCGATGACGGACAGCGACTGCTGAATCTTCTCAACCGAAGTTGTCACCAAGGTGGGTAAAAATCCATCAATTCCTTGCTGCCATAAAAACTGACAAATTTGACGTAACCTATCCCCATCCCCCGGACTCAAATCTGGAAACGCTAATCCCAGCGCTCCATTAATCTGCAAATCTACCCCGCCTAGGGATACCCAGTCCCCGGCAACATCAATTGCCGATAAGTCAGGGATAAGGCTTACCATCGGCGTGATACTTACAATTGTTCCTTCTGCCTCAATTCGGATTTGTTGCAACCCTTGATAACCGAGTACTCGCGCATTAATAATGGTCAAATCGAAAGTCATGTGTCCTCTGTCAATTTTCCTTTTGCTCTTATAGCACTAATGACAAATAACTAATGACCAATGACCAATGACAAACCTTTAGTTGGCATTATTATGGGCAGCGATTCTGATTTGCCCACGATGCAGGATGCGATCGCGGTTTGTGAAGACTTTAACATTCCCTGCGAAGTGGCAATTGTTTCTGCTCACCGTACCCCTGAACGGATGGTTAGTTATGCCCAACAAGCTCACCAACGGGGACTTAAGGTGATTATTGCCGGTGCTGGAGGCGCGGCACACTTACCAGGCATGGTGGCTTCACTAACGCCGTTGCCCGTGATTGGGGTGCCAGTACCGAGCCGCCACTTGCAGGGTGTCGATTCCCTCTACTCAATTGTGCAAATGCCAGGGGGGATTCCGGTAGCAACCGTGGCAATTGGCAATGCCAAAAACGCAGGTTTGTTAGCCGTACAAATTTTGGCATCTCACCAACCCGAATTGCTAGAGCGAGTCCAGCAGTATCGTCAGAATCTAGCTGCTTCGGTGCTTCAGAAGCAAGAGTTATTAGATCAATTAGGCTACAAGAACTACCTGTCGCAAAAATCTTGAGCCACTCTCCGACCTGCTGACTGTACAAAAAATAGTATTTATTGATACTATTTCTTTATTCATTGTGACTACCTTTCTGGGGAGTGAGGGGTAGCAACCATTGTTTTTCCTGACTCGTCAATCTGGACGAGTTAGAAGATTGTTGTTGGCTGTATTTTTTTTTCAGAAATGCTCAAAGCCGCGAATTTTTTGAAATTGTTAAGAATTCCTACGGTAAATTGGGCGACAACGGCTAAGAGAGTGAAGTCAATTTTGATAATCAATCGCCAACGGCAAACAATTTTTTTAACTTTTTAGTTAAGTTCATCAAAAATTTACATACAGATCCTAAATCTTCCTGACTGACAATTATTCCTTTATTGGGAAATAGTTTTATTTATTCTTAATACGCTTCTTTTACCAGGATAATTTCAGGCTAAGGAATACAAGCTGCTCATTAGGGCAAAAGCGATTCACTTATGCCATCCCTAACTGTAGTGCTAGCTATGAAATCTTTAGTGATTGCAAAAAATGTATATTCTGATACAGAAAACTTCCTTTAAAAAACTCAATATTTGAAGATTTCGCGTCCACAACTGAGCCTTATACTAATGAGAAATTTAGCCTCTTGACTATATCGCCAGTTATTTGTAGGGTTTTGTTTTAAGATAGCGATTCAACCTGTAAACTCCCCATTCTTTGAGGCGGCTGCACTCAAAGATCGAGCCATGAAACCTGTAGATAGGAGTAGACTCTTCTAAGATTGAGTTCCTCAACCCTAAAATGCTCCTCCCTTCAAATGACTTAGTTGACAGCTTGTTGGCTAAATGATACGACGTATTCCCCTGATTAACGAAAGAGAGCGTGACCATGTCTAGACGAATGTTAAAGAAAATTTTCGATAAGGAAAAGTCTCCGCCAAGAAATAGGTCAATTCATTTACAAGAGTCTTCCCAATCGTTTTGGGATGCTCCCTATTTTGACCCCTTGAAAACAATCGCCAAGTTATTTTCTCCCGCTTGGCTCGCCTGTATTCCCCTGGCAGCGCTTATTGTCGTAGTCTGGAATACTGCTGCCGTTGCCCAGGATGATGCTCCACCCACCCCTGAAGAAATTCAAGGAACCCTAAACGCCATCTGGGTATTAATAGCAGCCATCCTCGTGATCTTCATGAATGCTGGCTTCGGAATGCTCGAAACCGGCTTCTGCCGCCAGAAAAATGCCGTTAATATTCTTTCCAAGAACCTGATTGTCTTTGCCCTGGCAACTATTGCCTTTTGGATCATTGGCTTTTCGTTCATGTTTGGTCAAGGCAGTCCCTTCATTGGGTTTGGGGGTATGTTCTTGTCAGGGGAATCTGCTACCTACGGTCTTGACCCATTTCCAGCAGGTTTACCAGTCTCGGTATTTTTCTTGTTTCAAGTTGCCTTCGCTGGAACAGCAGCAACAATCGTTTCTGGTGCCGTTGCTGAACGAATCAAGTTTACTGGCTTCTTGGTTTTCAGCCTCATACTGACGGGAATATTATACCCAATTACCGGACACTGGGTCTGGGGGGGTGGCTGGCTTGGTGAAATGGGCTTCTTTGACTTTGCTGGTTCGACCGTCGTTCACTCCGTTGGGGGTTGGGCGGCATTGATGGGTGCAGCGTTCTTAGGTTCCCGTCAAGGAAAATACCGGGACGGTCAAATCAATGCTATTCCCGGTCACAATATGAGTATTGCCACACTGGGATGCTTGATTCTCTGGATCGGCTGGTTTGGTTTCAATCCAGGCTCAGAGTTAGCGGCTAATGAGAACGTGCCTTACATTGCTGTCACAACCAACTTGGCTGCTGCAGCCGGGGGTATCACCGCGACTCTTACCGCTTGGGCGAAAGATGGCAAGCCTGACCTATCGATGATCATCAACGGGATTTTGGCAGGTTTAGTCGCGATTACAGCTCCCTGTAACATCGTTTCTTACGGGTCTGCCGTAATTATCGGCGCGATTGGCGGCATCATTGTTGTTTTTGCTGTTAGTTTCTTTGACAAAATCCACATTGATGACCCAGTGGGCGCGATTTCTGTACACTTAGTCAACGGCATCTGGGGAACCCTAGCTGTTGGTCTTTTTGGTATGGAGAATGGTCTGTTTACGGGTCATGGTGTCCGTCAACTGGGTCTGCAATGCCTTGGTATTCTCTGCGTTGGCGGCTTCACGGTTTTGTTCAGTACCCTTGTCTGGCTGGCTTTGAAATACACCTTGGGACTCCGCGTCACTATCGAAGAAGAAATCCACGGTTTGGATATTGGCGAACACGGTATGGAAGCCTACAGTGGCTTTGTCACCGAATCTGATGTGCTAGCTAGTGGCATGATGGGTAGTGTTAGTGGCAGTACGGCTGACTTACCCCGTGGTTCGGAAGTTTAGGGGAATGGGTAATCAGAAGTTGAAACCTTAAACTAAACCCGCCTCTCAACAAGGCGGGTTTTTGGGTTCTCCCGGAGTGATGGTGATAGAGATTATAGAAGTCTAATAAGGCATTTCATTGTGGTGTTCTGTGCCTATACATATCATTTTAAGAAATCAACTGGCAGTAGAAAACCACTTCCACATTTTGCGTTAGCGTGAGAAGTGAGCCCTATTTTTCAGCTTAACTGTGTTACTAGATAAGCGTTCTATTCTATATACTTTTGTCGCCGCTTGCTTGGTGAGTTTGTTGACCTCTTGCGCCAACAGTTCTACCAAAGAAGCCCTAGAGCGTTCTTTTGCCGTAGATCCCAAGCTCAAGGATAATACAACGGTGCTTGGAGATTCACAGCAGAGCAATCTTCAAGACGAGGAATCAGCACAACTACCAGAAAATTTCCCAGTAGAGATTCCCCGCTATCCTCAGGCAAAGTTAAAAGGAGTTGAATCCTTAACAGTACCAAGTGTTCAAGGGCAACGGACAACTTGGTCATCTTCAGACCCTAGCACTGAAATCCGGGACTTTTACAAACGGGCATTTGAGTCCGGTGCATGGCAAGTTGTTTCTCAACCCGATGAGGAAAGCAGTGGGACGTTTGTCGCACGTCGGAATGACCTGCAAGTTACCGTTTCCATTCCCGCTACCCCAGAAATCAGCGATTCAGAGGAAACCCCTTCCTCAAACCAAGACCCTACAAAATTTGAGATTCAGTATATCCTCAACAGTACTCAAGTAACAACGAAGTCATCTGAGCAGCAAGAGTCTGTATCGTCTAATACTGGCAGTCAGCAGACACTCTCAAAACAGCCACAGGACGTGTCTAACCTGGATAAAGTCCCCGAATCATTGCGCCAATACGTTAAAGACTTAGCAGCTTTGGGAGTTTTAAGTGTTAACCAATCGGGTGCTAAAAGCTCAGATACTACGGGCAATCAGTTTGATCCAAATAAAACTATAACTCGTCGCGAGTATGCACGCTGGTTAGTTGCTGCGAACAATCGAATTCATGCCAATCGTCCTGGGTTGCAAATTCGTCTGGCTTCAGACACTAGCCAATCGGCATTCCAGGATGTCCCTAAAAGTGATCCAGATTTCCAAAGCATTCAGGCACTGGCAGAGGCAGGACTCATTCCCAGTCCTCTGACAGGTGAAGCCACAGCCGTTCAATTCAGACCGGATGCTCCCTTAACGCGAGAAAATCTAATTGCGTGGAAAGTCCCACTAGACATCCGGGGGGCATTACCCTCAGCATCACTGGATGCCGTGAAGCAAACCTGGGGATTCCAAGACGCGGGTAAAATTGACCCGAATGCACTGCGGGCAGTGTTGGCAGATTTTCAGAATGGCGACCAAGCAAATATTCGACGGATATTCGGCTATACAACCCTATTTCAACCGAAAAAGTCAGTTACTCGCGCCGAGGCAGCAGCAGGGCTTTGGTACTTTGGCTCTCAAGGTGAGGGAATATCTGGTCGAGAGGCGCTATCATTCAAATCTCAAGAGAGTCAGTCATCAGAGTCTGAAGAATCAACGACTAATTAAGTTGTTTTACATTTATTTAGGCTAGAATTAGCCCCAAAAGTCACAGCTTAAAAGTACCATGAAAAAACAAATTTTTGTAACAGGATTTTTCCTATTTTCTTTTATGCTGCCCTTCAAGGCAACAGCAGCTAGTTTTACAGGGATTAATATCTTTGGAGATAGTCTTGTTGATACAGGAAATTTATTTAATGTTGTAGGCATTCCTCCAAGCCCACCCTACGCTCAGGGACGCTTTTCCAATGGTTCAATCTGGGTTGATAATCTCGCAGAGCAGCTAAATTTAACTCCTACTTTATTGACTGAGTTAGGAAGTACTTTACCCACTGAAGGGATTAACTTTGCTTTTGGGGGTGCTACGGTAACAGGCGATAACAACAGTTCCCCTCCGGGATTGCAGCAACAAATTGGCTTCTTTAAAAACATTACCACTATTGCTCCTGCCGATCCAAATGCACTCTACATTCTCTGGGCGGGTGCAAATGATTATAATGGATTATTTTTTAATACTCCAACAATACCACCTGACTTGTTGCCCAATCAAGTAACATCAAATCTATCGATGGGAGTGCAGTCACTTTTTGACCTCGGCGCTCGGAATTTTCTAATACCTAACTTGCCAGATTTGGGGGAAACACCTTTAGCTCGTAATCTCAATGAGTTCTTCCCCAGTGCTTCCTCACAACTCAGTGCGCTGACGGCAGCCCATAACTCCCTTTTAGATCAGAAACTCGACAGCTTGAGAGTATTACCCGGAATCAACATTACAACGCTTGATGTTAATTCTTTAGTTATGGATGCCATCAACAATCCTATGGAATTTGGTTTTACCAATGCACAAAATCCGTGCCTAATTAACTTCAAATCGGGCTTTATGTTCGAGGGTGTATGTGAGAATCCAGACAATTTTTTGTTTTGGGATGATATTCATCCGACGGCAGCCAGTCATGCATTAATCAGTAAGTTAGCGATTAAGACACTGAATGAAGAAGAGCCTGCTAGCGTTCCTGAACCTGCTTCTGCTTTGGGTTTGTTAGCCTTCGGTGCTTTAGGTGCAGGTGCGATGGTGAAGCGCAAAAAGAAAAAAGAAGTGGCAATCAAGCAGCATTGATATTCATTGATAAGTTTCTTGCTTTGATAGCTTGCACCAGTTGCCATAGAGCTTGTATAAGGTTTGCTTTGAATTCAGCCGTAACCCACCCTGCAAGTTGGCATCCCCTAGGAAGGGCGTGCTATGGTTATTGGTTGACTTAAAGCAGAGAGTTCCTGATCTTCATTGAATTACGACCAGCTATTCAACACCATTGAAGAACTAGTGCTGCACCATTCCCCTAGTGGCGCAGAACGAGAAATCGACCAGTTAGTGATGAGTCGGTTCCAAGCGTTGGGAGTGGAAACTTGGCAGGATCGGGCAGGTAATGCGATCGCCAAAATTCCCGGACGCAATCCAGAACGAGCGATCGCCATTACCGCTCACAAAGATGAAATTGGCGGTATTGTCAAAACTGTAGGCGAAGCGGGACGGGTTGAAGTTCGCAGGCTTGGCGGCGCATTCCCTTGGGTTTACGGTGAGGGCGTGGTCGATTTATTGGGAGATTACCAAACCCTGAGCGGCATCCTCTCCTTTGGGTCGCGTCATGTTTCCCACGAATCCCCGCAAAAAGCCCAACAAGAAAACTTACCCGTGCGCTGGGAAGATACTTGGGTAGAAACGAAATGCACTATAGCAGAACTCGAAGCCGCAGGAGTGCGACCGGGAACTCGGATGGTCGTGGGCAAGCATCGCAAGAAACCAGTGCGGTTGAAAGATTATATTGCCAGTTATACCCTCGATAATAAGGCGTCGGTAGCGATTTTGCTAGCCCTGGCAGAACAGCTAAGAACCCCAGTTGCTGATACCTATTTAGTGGCATCGGCAAAGGAAGAAGTAGGAGCGATTGGCGCACTGTATTTTACCCAAAATCAAAAACTAGATGCCCTGATTGCTCTGGAAATTTGTCCCCTATCCTCAGAGTACCCAATTGAAGATGGAGTAGCACCAGTACTCTTATCTCAAGATGGCTATGGTTTTTATGATGAAGGGTTAAATTGGGAACTGCGGCAGGCAGCACAAGCGTGTAGTATTCCCCTTCAGTTAGCCACTTTAACTGGCTTTGGTAGCGATGCTTCAATTGCCATGAAGTTCGGTCATGTTGCTCGCGCTGCTTGTTTGAGTTTCCCGACTCAAAACACCCACGGTTATGAGATTGCTCATTTAGGTGCGATCGCTAACTGTATCCATCTTCTCGAAACCTACTGCCAAACGCAGTTTGAATAGTCATTAGTCATTGGTGTTGTTTGTGCAAAGGACAAACATCCGTTACCTCCGTTATCAAATCCGCTGCCTCATGAGTCATTAGTTTTTCACAAATGACAAAGGACAAATTCTATCGATATGGGGACTCCTTAACAGCAGGACACTGCGAAAATTAAAGAGCAGCTTCACTGAAGTCTATAGGAAACGAAATATGACTGCTACATTAACTGCACCTCAATCCATTGAATCCTGGTTGGGTGACGAAGCTGAGAGCTTGCTTACTTACAAGGCGAAAGTTGACAAACGGTTGTTGCACCTCCCCAGCCCTGACTGGGTTGATCGGATTTTTGGCAATAGCGATCGCAATCCCCAAGTCCTGCGTAGCCTTCAGCAGCTATACTCAGCGGGACGCCTTACCAAAACGGGTTATCTCTCCATTCTGCCCGTAGACCAAGGAATTGAGCATTCTGCTGCAGCTTCTTTTGCTCCCAACCCGACTTATTTTGACCCAGAAAACATCGTTAAACTCGCCCTAGAAGGCGGTTGTAATGCGGTTGCTACCACGCTGGGCGTGTTGGGCATGGTATCTCGCAAGTACGCCCACCGTATCCCCTTTATTGCGAAACTCAATCATAATGAACTGCTCACCTATCCGAATCAGAACGACCAGATTATGTTTGGTAGTGTCGAACAAGCCTGGAATTTAGGGGCTGTCGCTGTGGGAGCCACGATTTACTTTGGTTCCGAACAGTCTACCCGCCAGATTCAGGAAGTCAGCCGTGCCTTTGCCCGCGCCCACGAACTGGGTATGGCTACTATTCTCTGGTGCTACTTGCGCAATAGTGCCTTCAAGCAAGATAAAGACTATCACGCTGCCGCTGATCTTACGGGTCAGGCGAACCACTTGGGCGTTACCATCGAAGCCGATATCATTAAACAGAAGCTGCCAGAATGTAACAACGGCTACGGCGCGGTTGCCAAAGCAACAGGTAAAAAATATGGCAGAACCGATGAGCGAGTTTATACCGAACTCACTAGCGATCATCCCATTGACCTTACCCGCTATCAAGTTCTCAACTGCTACGCAGGGCGTGCTGGTTTGATTAACTCCGGTGGTGCTTCTGGGAAAAATGACTTTGCCGAAGCAGTTCGCACAGCAGTGATTAATAAACGGGCTGGTGGTTGTGGACTGATTTCTGGTCGCAAGACGTTCCAGCGACCCTTTGAGGAAGGGGTTAAACTGTTCCACACTATCCAAGATGTTTACTTGTCCACTGATGTGACGATCGCTTGATCAATCCAGCCAACATCAATGGATAATATGCCTGATCCACCCCCCCAAGTAAGGATGGTACACCGAGATCGACGCAGACGATTCGATATTATCAAAATTGGTGTATCGTCCTCCGTTTGGCGCGACCCTTACCATCTATTGCTCACCCTTGATTGGCTCTGGTTCTTCGGGCTAATTGGGGTGGGCTACATTATCCTTAATGCCCTATTTGCTTTTCTGTACCTTCTAGGGGGAGATTGCATAGAGAATGCCCATCCCGGTTTGTTCTGGGACGCTTTTTTCTTCAGCGTTCAGACAATGGCATCAATCGGTTACGGAGCCATGTATCCTCGTTCTGAATGCATTTATACCAATATCCTCGTCACCATTGAAGCCCTCACTGGTTTGATGGGGCTAACCACAGCAACGGGTTTAATGTTTGCCCGTTTTTCCCGTCCTACTGCTAGAGTTCTTTTCAGTCGCGTGGCAGTGATTGCGCCTCATAATGGTATCCCTACCCTAATGTTTCGTACCGCTAATGAGCGTCACAATCAGATTCTAGAAGCGCTGCTAACGGTAAGTTTGCTGCGCAATGAAGTGACAGCAGAAGGGGAATATATGCGGCGGTTTTATGACCTTAAATTAGTTCGTTCTCAGACACCTATCTTTGCCTTAACCTGGACAGCGATGCATCAAATTGATGAGAGTAGTCCTTTGTATGAGGCAACGCCAGAGTCTCTAGCTGAGGCGGAAGCAGAGATTGTGGTGACGTTAACAGGTTTGGATGAAACGGTTTCTCAGACTATTCATGCCCGTCACTCTTATATTGTTGAGGAAATTCTTTGGGATAAGCGCTTTGTAGATATTTTTAGACGGAAGCAGAACGGGCGACGGGTTATTGATTACACTCGCTTTCATGATGTTATGCCGATTTAATCCACTATTCTGCACTATCAAGTTTCACACTACGGATTGAGGGAGTAGGGAGTAGGCTTCCGCGCCTCGACTGAACTTTCAAGCTCAGTTACCGCGCTCGCCGAACGTCCGAAGTCCGAACTGGAGTAGGGATCGATTCAGTATTTCAATGTATCAAAAATCACCTTTAAAGACACCTGCCTAAGCCATACTGCTCTCAATCGCCCAACGTGCTAACTCTGTGCGGTTGTGCAGTCCAGTTTTGCCCAACATATTAGAAACATGACTTTCGATTGTCCGCTGGCTGACGTTGAGCTGCTCCGCAATTTCCCGGTTTGCCATCCCTCGCGCTACGAACTGGACAACTTTAAGTTCTGTAGGTGTCAATTCCACATCGAACGGCACCTGAATTTTCGGTGCAGCTTCTGGAACTCCTGCACCAGGGTGTTGAATTAAGCGACTCGCTTGCTTAAGGGACGATTCTACTTGGGCAACGAGTTCTTCTGGCTCAAAAGGCTTCACCATATAGACATCCGCACCCGTGTTGAGTCCTTTGACACGATCTTGACTTTGCCCCTTCGCTGAGAGAAATAATACCGGAATCCAGCTTGTTCGAGGATCTTGCCTGACGTGTTCGACGAGGGCATAGCCATCCATTTCCGGCATCATGACATCGCAAATGATCATATCAGGAGTGTGCTGCTCTAAAATCTCTAGGGCTTCTCGACCATTTTCAGCCGTGACAACTTCATACCCCCGAAACTCTAAATAGTCCTTGACTAGCAAGATAAGATTGGGGTCGTCATCAATCAATAGCAGTCGCTTATTCGTTCTGACACCATTTTCTTTCATACTCTGAGACTCACCATACCGGGGTTGCTGAGATTGTCTAATAATCTAAGATGCGCAAGTGTAGAAACCACGTACTATCTTAATCTACATAGACCCACAAACTAAATAGGGTGGGATCAGCGGCTCCAAATAAAGTTGAATGAAGTTCCTCAAGAGAGAGGAGTTTTCTCTAAACTCAGATCTACTTCAGTTTCAGGTACAATGTCCCCTTGAGGCTGCTCATCAGCTTCTTGTCTTGATTTCTCGTTTTGGATGGAAAATGGAGCTGTCTCTGGTAAGGGGTGAACTAAGAAGGCATAATCTTCAACAATCGTGTTGCCAATTAAATGCTCCTGAATAATTTGTTCAATGACTTCTGGGGTAGCATTGCGATACCAGACACCGTCTGGGTAAACCACCAAGATAGGTCCAGCCGCACATACACGCAGACAGTTAGCTTTCGTGCGGAAGATGCAGCTCTGTCGAGCATCGGTGGCTTTGTCAAGGTTTAACTCTTTAAGCCGTTTTTTCAAATATTCCCAAGCTTCCAGACTAGCTTTTTTAGAGCAGCATTTGGGTTGAGTCTGGTCAGCGCAAAGAAAAACGTGTCGCTGAATTTGAGCGAGTCCCAAGGTGCGTACACTATCGGCTAACAGCTTTTTAGTGTCACCCCCGTTGGTTTTTTGCATTTCGGGACTGGACGGCTCGGCTGGATTGGTATCAGTTTTTTTATCCTGCATTGCGATGGAATGGTTTCTTAAATGCTTGCACTCGCAGATGCCAAACTATTTCAATTACTACTTTATCTAGTTTTTTAACTATCTCTTAATTATTTTTCCGCCACAGGTAATACCAAAGTTCTATGGCGGGTTTGAGGAGACAGAAGTCAGGAGTCAATTTTTTCAGCTCCCCTACTCCCCAGCTCCCCTACTC
>NZ_JADEWY010000126.1 GCF_015207375.1 Coleofasciculus sp. LEGE 07092
CCATCACCCCACTCCCCACTCCCCATCAACTTCAACCCGGTTGGACAGAAGAGGGCTACAACGTCTTAGGTTGGTGTATTATCAAACCTGCAAAGAACGTTCAAACCTTACTCAGTACCTACTACACTGCCCAACTCAATCAACAAGAATTTGCTCGGTTACACAACCAACTCACTCAAAAGCTGGGTAACTATCTCGGAAAGTTACGTCAGAAATCGCTGAACTTTGAGCAACGCTTGCAGCAATCTGACCAAGCAGATGAGTACCGACAGCAAGCAGACTTATTGATGGCATACCTCCAAGATTGGCAACCGGGAATGAAAGCGATCGCATTACAAGACTTTGAAACCGATAAACCGGTTACGATTTCCTTAGATCCGCAAAAAAATGCCGTCCAAAATGCGCAAGCTCTCTACAAGCGCCACCAAAAGCTCAAACGTGCTAGAGGCGCGGTTGAACCGTTACTCAAAGAGGTGCAAGCCGAAATACAGTATTTAGAGCAAGTCGAGGCATCGTTAAAACTACTGGATACCTACGACACTCCCGAAGATTTACAGACGTTACAGGAAATCCGCGAGGAACTGATTGGGCAGGGATATCTTGAGGCTCCCGACCAAGGAAGTCGCACTAGTTCCGAAGAATCACAGCCTTATCAGTATCGCACGCCCAGTGGGTTTGAACTGCTGATTGGTCGCAACAATCGGCAAAACGACCAACTTACCTTTCGCACTGCCGGAGATTACGACCTCTGGTTTCATACCCAAGAGATTGCTGGCAGTCACGTTCTCCTGCGCTTGCAACCCGGAGCCGTTCCTGACGAAGCAGATTTGCAGTTTGCTGCCGATTTAGCCGCCCATTACAGTCGAGGGCGTCAGAGTGACCAAGTTCCGGTTGTCTACACTGAACCCAAGAATGTCTACAAACCCAAGGGGGCTAAACCAGGGATGGCAATTTACAAGAAGGAACGCATCCTGTGGGGGCGTCCCCAATCAGGCGGGAACTATCGGATGGTAGATGTTTCTCCGTAGGATGTAAATTTTGATTACAAAAAAATCGTGTTCTTTGATACGATAAGAATGTGGAAAGATTTTAAATGCTGCTCGCTTGGGAACGCGCAGCATGGATTTCCTCTATTGAGAACGACAACATAAATTAGTACTAAAAAGACCATCCTTCAACAGGTGGTCTTTTTCGCTAATATGCCCTCACGTACTGGTGCTAGCCGATTCTGGGATTTCGAGTTGTTCGTTGCTGCTTACGCAATAGCCACGAACTTGCACCAACAGCACCAAATGCCAGTAGACCCAACACAGAGCTGGGTTCAGGAACAGTGGCGGCTACTGCTTGATCTGCCTGGATCAAGCCGAACCCACTATCGAAATCGAAACCAGGTTCACCCATATCAATGGCAGTTTTCTCTAAGATGTCATAAATCTCAGCAGGGCTAGTACCTGGAGCTGCATCCAGCATCAATGCTGCGACAGCGGCAGCATGGGGAGCAGCGGCTGAAGTGCCGAAGAAGTTGGGGAATCCGTCACCTTCAAAATCTGACCCAGGAAATGGGGGAAAGAAAGCTAATTCCCTAAAAAGTTTCGTCGAAAACTTCATTTTTTCAAATTATTACTTCGGAATCTGGCATGATATTACAACGTTCTTTGTGATAGGTCGCAAGTAAAATTAATGAGTCAAGTTAAAACAGTGTCAGGTCGGGGAGTTCCAGTTGTGGGTAATGATATCGATACCGATCGCATTATCCCCGCTCGCTATTTGCGCTGCGTCACCTTTGAGGGATTGGGAGACAAGGCGTTTGCCGATGATCGCACCCAAGCCACGGGACAGCACCCCTTTGATAGAACTGAGTATCAAGGAGCCAATATATTAGTGGTTAACGGTAACTTTGGCTGCGGTTCCTCGCGGGAACACGCGCCCCAAGCCCTGGCAAAATGGGGTATTCAAGTTATTGTAGGCGAGAGTTTTGCCGAAATCTTCTTTGGCAACTGTCTGGCAATGGGCGTCCCCTGCGTAACGGCTGAACCCGATACCATCAAAATGTTGCAAGGAATTCTGCAAGAAAATCTCCAAGCACCAATAACGGTAGATTTGGAAGCGATGCAAGTTCATTGCGGTGATATTCAAGCCCCTGTATCGATGGGTGAAGGACCTAGAAAAATGCTAACTACGGGGACTTGGGATAGTTGCGGACAATTGGTTGCCCAAGTTGACCAAATTCGGGCAACGGCTGCAAAGTTGCCTTATCTTGAGTGGGCGGCAGCTATGGGTTGATTTAACAAAGAAGTTCAGGAGTTCAGAATCTTCTAAACTTCTGGACAATCTGAAACGGTGGAGTAGAGTTATTATGCCATTTTTCTGGGAGGGCAAAGAGCTAATGCGATCGCGTTGAGATCAGAATACTCTAAATCACGCCGCTTTCTTGAGCAATACGTTGCCACTGGCATCAACGCTCAAGTTTTCTCCTGGCACATATCCTTTATGCACCAACTGCTTGTAGATTGTCAATTAAGAGAGCTCTTACTCCGGAGGCGTATCCCATCTGGCTGCTAAAGATTACAGTTATATCGGGGGAACGTGCAGTTTTTCTATCACTCTCCCCGTTTATTGCAATTGAAAGGCAAGATGCTCACCAAGGCTGTGCCCAAGCCACCCCGATGGCAACGAACTAAATATTCGCCCCTAGCCCGCCAGATTGACATTTTCAGTTCGGCGGCAAAATTGATGTTTTATTTGTGGTGGGATAAAACCGTTGCCAACAACTCCCCCAACCACAGGAATCGACGCGCTCAGTGGTTGGTGGGAACGCTCCTCGATTTAGGTCCGACATTTATCAAAATTGGGCAGGCACTGTCCACTCGCGCTGATTTGCTGCCTTTAGAGTACGTGCAGGCGCTGGGACAGTTGCAAGATCGCGTACCCGCCTTTAGTAGTGCTGAAGCGATCGCTGTCATAGAATCTGAACACGGCAAGTCACTACACGCCCTGTATCGAGATTTCGATCCCTATCCCCTTGCCTCTGCCAGCTTAGGACAAGTTCACAGGGCGCGACTGCACACGGGAGAAGACGTGGTTGTCAAGGTGCAGCGCCCCAGCATAGAACGGCTATTCAATTTAGATTTTGAAGTTCTGCATCGACTGGTACGGTTTACCAATCGGTATTTTGCTTGGGCAAAAAAGTACAACTTAGAAGCAATTTACCACGAATTTTTTGACCTGCTTTATCAAGAAATTGACTACATTCATGAAGGAAAAAATGCCGACCGCTTTCGCCAAAACTTCAGCAATCATCCTCAAATTCTAGTTCCGATTGTTTACTGGCAATATACCACGAAAAAAGTACTAACGCTGGAATACCTTCCTGGCATCAAAATTGATGACCGCCCAACTCTAGAAGCTTGCGGCATCAATCCCAACGAAATTATTCAACTGGGTATTTGCTGTTACCTAAAACAGTTATTAGAAGATGGCTTTTTTCAGTCTGACCCCCATCCGGGGAATATGGCAGTTAGTCAAGATGGCAATCTTATTTTCTATGACTTTGGCACGATGGCAGAGGTGAAATCTATTGCCAGAGACCAAATGATTCGGACATTTTTTGCTGTTATTAGAAAGGATACAGATGAGGTTGTCAGTACCCTGAGTTACATGGGGTTAATTGAACCCGTGCCAGATATGACGCCCGTCAAACGTTTAGTTTCCTTTATCTTGGAGAGATTCCGAGAAAAACCCGTCGATGTTCGGGAGTTTGAACAACTGGGTAGCGAACTCTACTTGATGTTTGAGCAGCAACCCTTTCGCTTACCAGCACAGATGACCTTTATTTTAAAGTCATTAACAACTCTTGACGGTATTGCTCGTGCCTTAAATCCTGACTATAACCTGCTAGCAGCTAGCCGACCTTTCGTTAAACGCCTGACAACTTCTAGGGGACAAGGGGATGCTGTCAGAGAACTAGCAAGGCAAGCTCGAGATTTTATTAAACAGAAATTCAACCAGCCGAGTGCTACTGAAGTTTTAATTCGACGATTAGAAGCCCGGCTGGAACAAGGTGAACTCCAAGTGCGCGTCCGTTCTATCGAGAGCGATCGCACACTCAAACGGATTCATTTAGCACTTAAAAGTCTAATCTATGCGTGTTTGGCAGGATTTACCTTGCTGGCTGGAACAGTACTGGTGTTAGTTCCTCATGCAGGTTGGGCAATCGCCGCATTTACCTGTGCGGGAGTTTGGTTTGTGATTTTGCTCTACTCTTTGATTCAGTTAGGGATTCGGGAAAAAGTTGACAAATTCATTCAAAAGTAGTATAGAGACGGCAAAAAATAGAAGGAATTGTTTGTGTAGCTTCACCTTTCAGGGTGTTAGAATTCGGACTTCTGCAACTTCTACCCTTTCCCCAAGTTTCTTACGTTGACAAATCAGTGGTGAGGAAGGTAACAAAGGTAAGGAAGAATTCAATTTACCCTTCATCTACCCTATCTACTCCATCTTCTCCATCCCCCTCATCTCCCTAAAACCTAGGTAGAAATGAGGGGGCTTTCGCTGAAAGTCCTTAAATATCAGTAATTTCTCGGTAGTTTCCCAAGTCAGATAGTACCGATCATAGAGTAGCATCGGTTTCACTAAGATCTGAAAACAGTCTAGACTATGATTGATTTTGGCTTGCAGTTTATCGCTTATCGCACAGGAGACGTTCTTCTTCAAAATTCCTTCTTAGCCTTAAATAAGAAGAAAGATTGGAGAATAGCAATTTTACATGGGTTAGTTTATACGTTGTTATTTTATATTTTAATACAGCAATTGCACTCTATTATTATTATTTGTAGAACTCATAATATAATCCTTTTTTTGCCTATAAAGCCCATGAATACTCATCTATATTTGTGAATAAGGAAATGATATTTTTTGTCTTTGAATAATTGTAATTAATAAATCAATTCTCTATCAATATCATCATTCATCCCTCACTATACCATGCCAATTCAAGAACTACCGATTTCTTCTTTAGCGATAGAAACTGCTATTGACTCCCATCCCCTTACGGTTGCACCGGAAACACCTCTAGCAGAAGTGATCGCTCTGATGAGTCAGAACCGCAAAAGCAGAAACAATGAGCATTCTCCGTTAAGCTCGAGCCTGAGGGATGAGGGGCGAACGAGTTGCGTGCTGGTGATGGAGGGAGTACAGCTTGTCGGATTATTAACAGAGCAAGATGTAGTTAAGTTGACAGATCGAGGAGTGGGTTCAGTAGGAGTGCCTGTAGGGAATGTAATGACCAAAGATTTGATTACTCTGAAGCAATCCGATTTTCAGGATATTTTTGCTGTACTCAACCTATTTTGCCAGCATCGTATTCATCACCTACCCCTTGTTAGTGATCGCGGGCAGTTGGTGGGAATGGTAACACCCCAGAGTATTTGCCAATTAATGTACGGTGCCATCAACCTTTTACAACAAGAAATCTGCCAACTAAAGGCAGAAAATATTAAACTGTTGCACCAGCACAAGAGCGAAATTGAAAACCACGTCCGAGAATGCAGCCTAATAGAAGATAAGCTGTATAGTTCTCAGGTGGAAATAGGAACATTCTTTGACGCAATGACTGATATTGTATTGGTACTTGATGCGAATGCAAATAATATTAAAATTGCACCAACGCATCCCGGACGCTTGTACGATCCTGACATTGACATTCTCGGTCAAACCATCCATAAATTTTATGTAGATACCAAAAAAAATGTTAACTTTGAGTACTGTATAACCCTCAGAGAAGGAGAGATTGATTCTCTTTCAAACAGTAATAGCCAAGACGTTTGGTTTGCGGCTAGTATTACACCAATTTCGGAAGAGTCTGTGAGCTGGGTGGCTCGCGATATTACCAAGCGCAAACAGGCAGAATTAGCATTACAAGAAGCTCGGGATGAATTAGAAAGACGAGTAGAGCAGCGAACCGTCGAGCTGCGACAGCTCAATGAAGAACTAGAAATTCGGGTACGCGATCGCACGTCCCAGTTACAGCAGGCTAACGAGCAATTACACCAGGAAATTGTAGAGCGCCAGCAAGCAGAAGTGCAATTGCAACGCTCTAAAGAACAGTTAAGAGCAGTTTTAGATGCGGTGCCAGGATGTGTGTCTTGGATTAGCTCAGATTTGCACTACTTAGGCGTCAATCGCCATTTAGCTGCATTGTTTAACTTATTCCCAGAAGAATTTGTTGGTCAAGAAGTTGGCACGTTTCAGTCCCATTACGAATTTGCTGACTATGTGCGTCAGTTTTTTATCAGCTCAGTGCAAGAAGCGTCCGTAGAAATTCAAATAGAGGTTAACGGTTCGCCCCAAACCTATCTGGTTGCGGCTCAAAAGTACCATAACAACCAAGTCGCTGTCTTTATCGGTATTGACATTACGGCTCAAAAGCAGATAGAAGAATCACTCTGGAAGAGTTTAGCTACCAATCGTGCCCTTCTCAACGCGATTCCCGATTTCATGTTTCGCCTTAGCAGCGATGGCACGTTTATTAACTGCAAAGTCCCACAACATAGTAGTCCGTCCGTTCTGTCAAGTCAATTTTTAGGGAAAAATGTGGCTGAGGTAATGCCGCCCCAAGTGGCTCAACCCTTCCTCTGCTGCATGGAACAAGCTTTACAAACTCGTCAATTGCAAGTGTTTGAGTATCAGCTTTCTGAAAATAGTAGTATCTCCAACTGGGAAGTGCGGTTTGCCGTCAGTTCCGAAGATGAAGTCATGGCAATTATGCGTGACATTAGCGATCGCAAACAAGCAGAGGCAGCACTTTTGATGCGAGAACACTATATGACAGCCTTGGTGGAAGTGCAGCGCTTTTTACTCTCCTTTGAAGAAGATAGCAACTGCTATGCACCCATTCTGGCGTCTCTGGGACGAGCATCAGGTGCCAGTCGTGTCTATGTATTCGAGAACCACCTCGAATCAACCAATCGCCTGCTCATGAGCCAGCAAGCGGAATGGTGCGCCCCAGGCATTTCGCCGAAAATTGACAACTCACTGCTACACAATCTTCCCTATGACGACTTTTTTCCTCGTTGGGCGTCTACCTTAGGGCAAGGTGATATTATCTCTGGCTTGGTTGCCGATTTTCCAGAAGCAGAACGTCTTATACTTGAGCCTCAAGGCATCCTTTCCTTACTAGTGTTGCCGATTATGGTCAATGGCAAGTTCTTTGGGTCGATTGGTTTTGACAACTGTGTAGAAGCTCGTACCTGGGAACCCTTAGAAGTTAGCCTCCTTCAGTCCGCCGCCGCCGCGATCGCTCTGTGGCAGGAACGTCAGCAGGCAGAAGAAGCTCTGCGAGAAAGTGAGCAACGGTTTCGCCAAATGGCAGAAAGCATCCGTGAGGTTTTCTGGATGAGTGATGTAGAGAAGAAACAAATGCTTTACCTCAGTCCCACCTACGAAGACATCTGGGGTCGCAGTTGCGAAAGTGCCTACCAAAATCCTCAATCATTTGTCGATAGCCTTCATCCAGAAGATCGAGAGCGAATGATTGCCGCTTTCTCAAAGCAGATCCCAGGCGATTATGACGAAGAGTATCGCATTATCAAGCCTGATGGTCAGGAACGGTGGATTAGAGACCGCGCTTTTCCCATTGTTGGCTCGGCAGGGAAAATTTATCGGATTGTCGGTATTGCTGAAGATATTACCGAGTACAAGCAAGCCAAACAGGAGATTCTCAACGCTCTGGAAAAAGAAAAAGAACTTAATCAACTCAAATCTCGATTCGTTACCATGACCTCCCATGAATTCCGCACGCCCTTAACGACCATTTTAGGTTCGGCGGAATTACTCAAATATTACAGCGATCGGTGGAATGATGAGAAAAAACTGATGTACTTCGATCGCATCATCTCGACAGTTAAGCACATGACTCATCTGTTGGATGAGGTACTGTTCATCGGTCGAGCTGAATCTGGTAAATTAGACTGCAATCCCGCAGGACTGGATGTGGTTGAATTCTGCCATTCCCTGGCTGAAGAATTACAACTGAGTGCAGGCAACCAACAGGCTATTATTTTTAACGCTCAAGTCTCTCCCACTCTGGCTCAGGAGGGAGTAGAATCGGTTCAAGCTTACTTGGATGAAAAACTACTCCGGCATATCCTGGGTAATTTGCTCTCAAACGCTCTCAAATATTCACCTCTGGGTAGCCCAGTTACGTTCAATCTGACTCTTCACGATGGAAACGCTATTTTCCACATTCAAGACCAAGGTATCGGCATTCCACCAGAAGACCAACTCCTCCTATTCGAGTCCTTCCATCGAGCTAGTAATGTTGGCAAGATTGTGGGAACTGGACTGGGATTGGCAATTGTTAAAAAGTCGGTTGATTTGCATGGGGGGCAAATTAGATTTACCAGTGAGGTGGGTGTGGGTACAACGTTTATCGTGACCATTCCCTTGAATGAGGCACTCTAGAGATGAAGACGATACTAATCATCGAAGACGAAGAGTATGTCCGCGAAATCATTTGCGAAATCCTAAAGGCTGAGAATTTTGAGGTATTTGATGCTGAAAACGGTCGGATTGGAGTCCAATTAGCTGAAGAAAAGCAACCCGACCTGATTATTTGTGATGTCATGATGCCAGAACTCGATGGGTATGGCGTCATTGATCAACTGCGCCAAAATCCAGCAACTGAGGCAATTCCTTTTATTTTTCTGACAGCGAGAGCCGATAAGTCAGATTTGCGTTATGGGATGGAATTGGGAGCAGATGATTATCTAACCAAGCCTTTTACACAAGATGAATTGCTCGGAGCGATCGCAGCTCGACAAGGTAAGCAAGCGATCGCGAACCGACAATCTCAACAAAGAGTCAATGAGTTGCGCGATCATCTCACTCACTCCCTGCCTCATGAACTGAATACTCCTCTCAATGGCATTCTGGGTTTAGCTCAACTCCTGATCAATGATTACGATTCTATGGATCGAGATGAAGCATTAGAAATGCTGGAATCAATTCATGCCTCCGGCAGACGCTTGTATCGGCTTACCCAGAATTTTTTGCTCTACGCCGATCTAGAACTCATCGCCACAGACTCTGAGCAAGTCAAAGCATTGCAAAGGAGTGAAGTAACCTGTCAGAGCCAACCCCTGATTAGAGAAGTTGCGTTTCAGAAAGCCCAACAGGTTCATCGAGAAGGCGATTTGCGTTTGGACTTGCCAGGGGCAGTTGTTCGGATTTCCGAATCAAAGTTACGGAAAATTGTAGAAGAACTGGTTGATAACGCCTTCAAGTTTTCTATACCGAATACCCCCGTTATCTTGCTCGGACAGTGCCAAGATTGTACCTTTGATTTGTCTGTTATTAATGTTGGACGAGGTATGACAGCCGAGCAGATTGCCAGTCTAGGAGCCTATCGGCAATTCAAACGCAAACTCTACGAACAACAAGGTTCTGGACTAGGGCTTGCAATTGCTAAACGCCTGACTGAATTACAGGGTGGAAGATTAACTATTGAGAGCATTCCTGACCAAAAAACTATCGTGCGAGTTATTCTGCCAGTCAGCGCCTTTCCTTGCTAAAAATACCCCTAAATATATCTTGAATTCCTTCTTCTTTATAATCTTTAAACTCACCCGCATCAAACCAGATACCATAGCAAATCGGACATTTTTCATACCAAATATGAGATTGTTCTAGGTCAACCATTTTAGTCATTTTAGTTTTGCATTTTGGGCAATTGATATCGCCAATTGCATTAAACTTACTGCCGATTTGGGGGTCGCCTGTATCTATACTCTCGGAACCTTGTATTTCTTTGAGCATCTGAGCCTCTTGAGAATCAAACCAGATTCCTTGGCAGTCGGTGCAGCGATCTACTTCAATCTCCGCATAGACTACAGCTTGCAGGTTTCCTTGACATTTAGGGCATTTTAGCTCGGTCATTTTTTTGCACAGAATTCTTAATTAGATGTTGCTGGCGCTAGTGTAGCAATTTTGACAGGATATCATCTCACATCTTGCACCCTTCTCAATGATCGGGCTATGCTTTACTTATGAGATTGATGCAAGGGTGACAGTTGATACTCACGTCAAGCAACTCAACCAGCGTTTGGGATTATGGAAAGGTAATAGCCGCTTATTTTCCCTACTCCCTACTCCCCACTCCCTTAATACTAAGCGCTGAGATGTCAGAGATTAACCAGTTGATTAACCAAATCCACAAGGAAGCGCAGCGAGAACCTTTTCCGATAGATTCATCTATCTATCAGGCGGCAGGGTTAGATCCAACCCTACCTATTCTCTATGCAGGCAATCTGAAAAGTTCCCTCTGCTTTTTTGCTAGGGATTTAGGAAAAGATGAAGTTCACGCCCAACAACCTCTTTACGGTGCCGCAGGGCGACTAGTACGGGAAGGGCTTTACCGGGCTATCTACGGCAGTGAACCCAGCAATCGCAACGACTTGCAAAGCATTCTTGATCACGTTTTGCTAACCAATACCGTTCCCTACAAACCCCCCGGTAATAAAGCTTATTTGCAAGCTGTTAAGAAGCGATTTCGTCCTTTTCTAGAACAGTTGCTAGTCTTCTACTGGCAAGGCGATCGCATTATGACACTGGGCAATGAAGCCTTCAAATGGTTTTCACCCTATGCCCCGAAGGGTACACTGAATCAATTTTTTAAGGAGAGCGATCGCTATCGTAACAGTATTAAAATTACCCTTTCTGCTGAAGACGATGAAGGAAAGCGACAGGAGCGTTCAGTTACCTTGTTACCTTTACCGCATCCCTCACCGTTAAACCAACAGTATTACGCACAATTTCCAGCCATGCTTCAGCAACGTCTCAAAAGCCAATTCCGATAAGTTTACTCATTCCTACATTTAAGCGAAGTGTTTTCTAAGTGAGGAAAGATCCACTGCACCAAAGTTCACAACAAAAGCAACATTCAAATTATCGAGTGATTTCACTAGATCCAAGATTTCTTCTATAGCTTTAGACTCATAATGATTGAATAGGATAGCCAAGCGCTTTTCTAAA
Source organism: Coleofasciculus sp. LEGE 07092 (assembly GCF_015207375.1). Lineage (GTDB taxonomy): Bacteria > Cyanobacteriota > Cyanobacteriia > Cyanobacteriales > Coleofasciculaceae > LEGE-07092. Next base: position 11,029 of record NZ_JADEWY010000126.1, read on the forward strand.
TCCGGTTTGTTAACCTGAGGGGAAAGTAGTACAATTTTGAGCAATAGCCCCGTTGTCTTAAGATGACCCAGATTAGAAACTAAGTCGATAAAAACAAAATGTTCGGGGTGTTGAGAACTTTCTACAACTAGAAATTTGAATAATTGACTACAAGTTTGTCCTAAGAGAACGTTGTTAACTTTGTGAGAATCGAACTGAGGAAAGGTATTTTGCAGATGTTTGTACAAGCGTTCATAAAATTGATGCCGCCCGTATTCCGGCTCAATGGAGGTAATCAGGTATTTATATAAATCTTCTTTAAAAAGTAAATAGGATGATGTTTGGCAAGTGCGACTTAAGAAATCTTGTGCCAATTCTCGGTAGGTATGAGAACCTTCTATTTTTCCTGCAAATTGTTTGAAAGCCAGGTACAATTCGTTATTCTTCAAGAAGGTCGGATTGTCTACAGGCTGGACAACTCGTGCGGCGGGAGATGAGGTTTGTTGTATCAAGTACGTTGCGTACTGCCACAGTTTTAATTCCAGTTGCCGTTGCTTTTCGACTTGCAGTTGCCGGATAGTTTGTTGATGTTCAGTAGAACTGCTCTCACTCAGCAAACAAGGAGAGTATAAGTAGGGATATTGACCAAGCAACTGAGCCAACGTATCCCTTTTAGGGAGTGGTGGTTCTACCACTTTAACGATACGTTTTAAGGTGTGATACTCCTCACTTTCGATAAATATCTGCACGAGCTGTCGCAAACGACCAATCACAGGCTGAGAAGAATGCTGAAATAAATTGACTAATTGAGCGATCGCTCTGTCCTGTTGAGGCGGCATTTGCCAACGGTTGACCAGAATGTGACAGCAACGGTAGAGGATATAATTAAACTCCTGCTCTGCTAACTTTGAGCCTGTAATTCTGTAGAGTGCGTGCAAAATTTTAACTTCGGGATAGCTTGTGCCGTCGATAAATAGTTTGTGAAAGCGCTCGATTAACTGGGTTGGTGACTCTCTTTGCACGCAATCGAGCAGGTGATTGTAGATAATTTCGGCTTCTAGGCTAGAGAGGGTTTCGGGTTCCGCTGTTATGTTTCGCTCGTCAATATTTTTAGGGAAGGCAATGGGTTGGGGTAGAGTGGCTAGGGCTTGGTGAACCCAACGGCGATCGAATACAGCCTGATAAATGGGGTTATAAACTTTTAACTCACCATCATGTTTAACAACTAACCCCGACAATCGCAATTCTATTTGCTCAGGACTATCATTTGCGATCGCTTGTCCCTGTTGCAAAATTTGTAGGTAGAGTTTAAGTAGGTGGCGAGTCCGGTGTTCACTCTTCAAGGTACGATTGTGGGCAGTATACTGACAAAGGCGATCGCGAATCGTCCTCAAATGCTCTGGCTCATCATTGGCTTCCCAATTTTCAATTACCTGCTTGCGCACGAGTTGCTCTACCCAGTCGGTGATCTTAGCGTTTGGATTTCCACCGTTAAGCAGGATTTGAAAGATACTAATTTGACCAATATCCTCTGCTTGTTTCAACACCAGCTTACATAGCTTTTGTGTCAGAAAAGGCTGCCCCCCTGTCCAAGTTAGCAGCGCTTTCAGCACCGCCTGGGGATTGCTCACTTTCCCTTTCAATCCCTGAACTAAAGGCTGAACTTCATCGAATCTAAAGCCACGCAGTTCGATCGCTTGACCAATATTAAACGGAGTGCTACTGGTGCCGCGAGTTAAATCTGATGGTGTTGCTACTCCCAAGAGGACAAAGGTAAGGCGTCTGTACTCGGGACTGTCAGCACGCTGGTTGTGGCAGGCTTTAATCAGCGCAAAAAAATCATCGACTCGGAAATTTAAGCTGAGAACGCTATCAATTTCATCGAAAAAAACCACCAAATTTTGAGAGACTGAACCCAGCAATACCTCGCGAATAAATTCACCCAATCGCTGAACAGGAGCGAGATACTCGCGATTGCACCACCACGTTCCGATATCAATGTCCTCTAAGAGATTGAAGCTACTAGCCAAGGTGTAGGCAATACCTGCATACCACTGGTTGGGGGTAATGTCTTGACTGCCAATAGCCGTTAAGTCGATAGCAGCACAGGCAACACCTTCCGTCGAGAGTCTCTGCATGGTGCGTACCCGTAAGCTAGACTTGCCCATCTGCCGGGAGTTGAGCACATAACAAAAATCTCCGGCTTTCAGCGCCTCATAAAGCTCCGTGTCAGCCTGCCGCAGGACATAGGTTGGAGCATCAATGGGTAAACTCCCACCAACTTGATAGTCGTAGGCTAAATTTTCTGCTGCGCTCATTGGGATGCACCTTTACTCAAACAGAAACCTTAAAAATTCTCGAACTCTACTATTTTTATGTTTGCTGTCACCACTATCACCATCCGATGCCAAGGATTTGCACTCAGCATACCCAGAAATTGGGGAAAACCTAGCACGTCACGTTTCCTTATCTCTATCCGTTGCACGGTTATGCAAAAGGAATTTTTCTTTCCTCACTACAAAGCATACCTATAAAGCAGACGCAACATTCAGAAGAATCGTGCTAGGTTTCTCTTAGAACCGAATGAGGCAGACTTAGCAACCCGTGAGGTACTCAATCCCATACTCTCTATTTTCCGCCCTAGTTATAGCGGTATGATGATCACTAACGGCGGCTACGACAAAGAAAAAGGTAATGCTGTTTTAGCATCGGGTGATGCCGATTTAGTTTTCTTTGCTAAGTTGTTCCTGGCAAATCGGGATTTGCCACACCGCTTTGAAGTCAATGCCCCCCTGAACGCGCCCAATCCTAAGATGTTCTACGGCTCGGATGAGAAGGGATACACTGACCCTTCGACTTCGCTCAGGGTCAACACCGAGCGAAGTCGAGGTGTTGAGTTGGCGTGGTGAGGATGTCAATATCCTTTTTTTGAACGACTTACACACTGATTACGGGCAGAAAGGAAGCTTGAACAGTTTTTGCAGCCGTAGTGGTTTTCAATGCCTTGCCATCATTGCAATATCTATTCTCAAACCTTGGGGATGACGATAGATAACCTAATTTTGCAAAAATAGAGAGAGTGCTAGCATCTTGTTGGCACATACCCGCATATCAAGCCAAATTTTTAGTGTATTGTTAATGGCAGGACAAGGTTTGGATTCGTACCAGTGCCAATTTTTTAGCAGATTTCGTCGAGGAAAACAAAATGGCAAGCCAACCAACCCCTTGGTTACGTCGTCGAGATATTGTTACCGCCTACACTTTACTTCGGATTGTCTTAGGCGTCAATTTTTTCAATCATGGCTTTACTCGCCTTGGCAGTATTCCAGCATTTGCCCAATCGATGGTCGATTTATTTCAAGATACGTTTATTCCAGAACCTTTAGTGAGAGCACCTTCTTTTCTCGTGCCAATTGTAGAGTTTATTGTCGGAATTTTGGTGACTCTGGGATTGGCAAATCAAGCCGCTTTAATCACTGGATTTGGCTTAATGATCGTTCTCATGTACGGGGTTACTTTACTTCAAAATTGGGACACCGCTACCAGTCAGTTGATTTATTGTCTTGTATTTTTCATTCTGATTGCCGCCAATAGCTTTAATAGTTTTTCTCTTGATGCATGGATAAAACGCCGCAAAGATCTATCATAAGTACTGTTGGGTAAACCTGTCCAACCCAAAATTCAACTCTCAACTATACAACTCAACGATCCACCATGACCAACCCACAAAAAATTCTCGCATTTGCTGGTAGCGCCCGCGAGAAATCATTCAATAAAATGCTTGTAAAAATTGCTGCCGAAGGAGCCAAATCCGCAGGTGCCGAGGCGACTTATCTAGATTTGCGGGATTTACCCATGCCTTTGTTTGACGAGGATTTGGAAGCCAGAGAGGGCTTGCCAGAAAATGTCCTCAAATTTAAGCAACTGATGAAAGCTCATCAAGGACTACTAATTGCCTCTCCAGAATACAACAGTTCAATCTCACCCTTGCTCAAAAATGCAATTGATTGGGCATCCCGCCCCGAACCCGGAGAACCTCCTCTGGGTTTAATCTGCTTTCGGGATAAGGTAGCAGTACTGATGAGTACCTCACCAGGGGGACTTGGAGGTTTGCGGGGTTTAGTTCATGTCCGCTCAATTCTCAGCAATATTGGTGTTTTAGTACTACCCGACCAAAAAGCAATTCCAAATGCTTATCAGGTATTTGATGAAGAGGGAAATTTGAAAGATGAGAAGCAACAGGAGGCAGTGAAACAGCTTGGCAGCAAGTTGGCAACAGTACTGGGAAAGTTAATCTAAGCAGAGACGTTGTATAGCGTTTCTCTATCTGGTGAGGTACAACACCCTGGAGTTCAGGGAATAGGGAGTGGGTAATAAAACGATATATCAGAGTTACCCTAATCAGCAAGATCCCACAAAATTTAGCAAGAATCGACAAGACAGCAGCATCTTGGTTGCATTAATCTTAAAGCTGTTTTATAAAGAAAATGTAAAGTACAGTAAACAACGACTAGACCTTCTAATTGGGACTCTAGTGTATCTCAGTCGGTGGTTTGGCTCCCAAGGTAGACGCAATATAGCTTTGGGGCTTTTTCGTGGTTTCTTGGAAACTCAGCGTTTAGGCAAGGAGAATGCTGGTCAAAAAAATGGCGGAGGGATGCAAGTGACCCATGAGGTTTTGATGCCCAAGGCGGCAATACTAACCAGTCCGGTGGTATCGTTGTTATCCGGTTGGGTAATAGGTTCAGAAATGATGGTTAATACGATCGCCTTTCGTCAGCAAGCTACAAACGACCAAATCAGCCAAATCTAATATCAATTACTGATTTCTAAAAATTCTGCAGGCGAAGCACTATACCAGAAAGTGACAAATGATGACTGGTAAATTGTGCAGCGCCAACCAATTCTCAACTCATTAGGAGCAACAGCGCTCGGGTTCTCACTCATCCCCCCCATTTATCGTCTTCAAAACCTCAGCCAAGCAATGGAATCCTCCGACTCCCGAACTCCTGTCTCAGATAACTCCCACAAAACGTGGGAAGATTCTGACGCCCAAACGTCCGTCCTAGATAACTCACACCCACCTGCACCAAAATCGCCACGGTTTAAGCAATTAGCACCCTGGTTTTTACTGACTGCCGTTCTATTTCTCGGTGGTGGTTTTGCATGGCGTTTCTTGACTCAAAACCGTCCACCCGAAATGGCACAGCAACCTCAAGCCTTTCCTGTGGGACTGAAACGTGTCGAATCCAGCACCATTGAAGAAAAAAGCTCCAACATTATTGGCACCTTAGAAGCTCAAAAAAGAGTCACACTGCAACCCGAAGCCGCCGGACGCATTACTCAAATTTTCGTCTCAGCCGGAGCCGTAGTTGATGTTGGCGACTCCATCGTACAACTGAAACCCGATCGCAGCGAGGCAGAACTCAGAAGTGCGATCGCAAATGTTAGCGGACAAACCGCCGCCCTCAATAATGCTAGAGCCGAAGCCAGAGCAGAAGAGGCAGAAGTTGCCCGTCTCAAAGCAGAAGTCGGACGCCAACAAGCCGAACTCCAAAGCCGAGAAAACGATTTCACACTCGCCAAGACCAATTACCGACGAGCTGAACAATTGGTATCTCAAGGGGTGCAACCCGAGCAAGAATTAAATGACAAAACCCGCGAACGGGATAATGCGATCGCCAACCGTGATGCCGCAATCCAAGCACTCCAAGCCGCCAACGAAGCCCTGAACGTAGCCAGACGGCGACGAGAAGCCGCTCAAGCGACAGAAGAACGGGCAGCCGCAGACCTGAGCAGTGCGAGAGCCAATGTTGCAGTTCAAGAGGAAGTGTTGCAATTCAATCGAGTTGTTGCCCCAATTGCGGGTGTGGTTGGAGATATTCCCGTAAAACAAGGAGACTACGTTAATGTTGGCGATACCCTAACCACTATTATTCAAAACCAAACCTTAGAGTTAAATATCCGCGTAGATGAGGAGGAAATCGATCGACTGCGCGTCGGACTGCCTGTGGAAGCGAGAAGGCAGGGAGCCTCGGAAACAGAAAATCCCATTTCCACAGGTCGAATTAGCTTTATCTCACCCCAAGTTGATAACAACCAACAAATCCTGGTAAAAGCCACCTTTGATAATCCCGAAAATCGCCTGCAAGACCAGCAGATAGTCAATGCCCGAATCATTTGGGAGAAACGCCCCGGTGTTTTAATTCCCACAACCGCCGTGTCTCGTCTAGCTGGCAAGCCCTTTGTTTTTGTCGCTCAAAACTCAGAAGAATCCCAACCGGGAACACCTCAACTCATCGCTCGGCAAAAACCTGTCACACTCGGCAGCATTCAAGACAACCAATATCAAGTCCTTGAAGGAGTAGAGCCAGGAGAACAAATCGTCATTTCCGGTATTCAAAACCTAACCGATGGCGCTCCTATTGCTCCCGACTCCCCACAACCCGATACTGGAAGCCAGGGACAAAGAGGACAAGGGGACAAGGGGACAAGGGGACAAGGGGACAAGGGGACAAGGTGACAAGGAAGTAACTTTTCTCCCCCGCACCCCCGCAC
>NZ_JADEWY010000127.1 GCF_015207375.1 Coleofasciculus sp. LEGE 07092
GCTCCCCAGCTCCCCAGCTCCTCATCTCCCAGATTTAAACCTTATCCTGTTCGGGTTCATCTTCCTCAGATGTGGGGGTATTCATCTCTTCTTTAAAACCTTTGAGGGTTTTCCCCAAAGCACGACCCATATCCGGAATTTTCTGAGGTCCGAAAATTACCACCGCCACAATTCCGATAAGCACGACTTCGGGCCATCCTAAACCAAACATACTCACCTCCTGTGAATAATCTATACCATAGCTTGAGAGAAGAGGTTAGGGGAAGAGGGCTAAACCTACTCTTATCCTGGCTGATAGTCTTGATCTCAGGACTTACGCAAATTGGCATCTAAATCGCTAATGGTAGGGGTACGATATATCGTACTCCTACCAGATGTAGCGTCTGTGCGTAAGTTCTGGATCTGTAACATTTGAGTTTAAAAGTATGTCTGTCACCACAAAACCTTCCCTCCGGGAACAACAACATCCCCTAATTCGCCAATTAGCTGACTGTATCGAAGCCAACTGGCAAGATTACCTCGACCTTTCACCCTATCAACTACCCCCTGAACTTGGTTATGTGGAAGGACGCTTAGAGGGAGAAAAACTGACCATTGAAAACCGCTGCTACCAAACGCCCCAGTTTCGGAAACTGCACCTAGAACTGGCAAAAGTCGGCAATATGTTAGACATTCTGCACTGCGTCATGTTTCCCCGCCCAGAGTACAAACTACCGATGTTTGGCTGTGACTTGGTCGGGGGACGGGGAAAAATTAGTGCGGCGATCGCTGATCTTTCTCCAGTAAACTCTAAACGGGTACTATCTGAACCCTATCGCCAATCATTACAAGCCTTGCCATCACTGGATTTCAAAGAATCACGCGATTTGCCGGAGTGGGGCGATATTTTTTCTGAATTTTGCATCTTCATTCGACCGGCTACTCTAGAAGAAGAAAGCCAGTTCCTTGCAAGGGTTGGGGATATTCTGAAAATTCACTGTACCCAGGCTGTTAATGCCACTGTTGCATCTACAGAGGAACAAGCGGATATTATAGCAGGTCAACACTACTACTGCACCAAACAACAACAAAACGATAAAACTCGTCGGGTGCTTGAAAAAGCCTTTGGTGTGGAATGGGCAGATTATTACATGACATCTGTACTGTTTGATTTGCCTGCAATCTGAATTCTTAGAAGAGAAGGAGGCAAGGGTGCGGGGGAGAACTAGGTTTGTAGATGATCTGCCTATTCTCCCTCTTGAAGTATGTGTAGAGTTTCCCCTATCCCCTTCTTCTAAGAAAAAAAGCTGAAAACCGGACAGAAGCACAAAGCTCTTTTATTTGAGTTTGATCGCTCTAACCCTGTGATTGTACCGCTTAGGCTGGAACCGCTATCCCCAAATCACAACTCAATACATTACTTTAGAAAATATGGGGCAGAAACCAGGCATAAACGATCAACTATTTTCAAAATCAGTACCCCATTGGGCGAAGAATAGTAAAGCATTTTACGTTGCGATCGCACTTGCCGTTGGAGGTATCCTCGCTACTGGAGCTATTGCTGTTTACAGTCTCAATCGAGTACAGGCGCGTTCGGAGAGCGAATCGAGTTCTTCTTCGCCCATTGCCTCACCTGCTATTGAAGCCGTTACTGCCTTAGGACGCCTCGAACCAACGGGGGAAGTCAGAACACTATCGGCTCCCATGTCCCTTGAGGGAACCAATGTGAAGGAGTTACTCGTTGCAGAAGGCGATCAAGTCCGTGCTAACCAAGTGATTGCCATTATGGATAACCGCGATCGCTTGCAAGCGGCTGTTGATTTAGCCAAAAAACAAGTTGAAATTGCTCAAGCCAATCTCGAGAGAGTCAAAGCAGGTGCCAAAGCTGGAGCAATTCAAGCTCAACAGGAAACAATCAATCGTTTAGGGAAAGAGTTAGAAGGAGAACAGAAAGCTCAACAGACAAGAATTAACCGTTTAGAGACTCAACTGACAGAGACAACCAAAGCTCAAGAAGCCACCATTAAAGCCCAACAAGCCACCATTAACGCTCAACAAGCCACCATTCGGAGATTAGATGCAGAAAAGCGTAATACCGAACAAGATTTTGCACGTTATGAGCAGTTAGTTAGTGATGGTGTGATTTCTACTTCTGAATTAGAAAACCGCCGACTGAGAGTAGAAACCGCGATAGAGCGTCTCAGTGAAGCGCAAGAAAACCTGAGTCAACAGCAGGCAAACCTGACTCAAGCTGAAGCCAACAAAGCTCAAACCCTAGCCACTATCATCGAACAACTCGAAGAAGCTAGAGTCAACCGCGATAAAACAATAGCCGTCTTAGAAGCTCAAATTAAAGAGGAAGAGGCTAGATTAGAAGAGATTAAGGAAATTCGCCCCGTCGATATTAAACAAGCAGAAGCAGAAGTTGAAAGTGCCTTAGCAGCCGTTGACCAAGCCCAAGCTGATTTAAAATCATTAGCTTATGTGCGTGCTCCAGTCGATGGTCAGATCTTAAAAGTCCATGCTAGTCCAGGAGAAGCTCCTACAGAAGCAGATGGAATTGTCGAACTAGGACAAACTGACGACATGATGGTGATCGCAGAAGTTTATGAAAGCGATATTAGCAAAGTGCGTTTGGGTCAGCGAGTTGCCATGACGAGTGAAAGCCAGGTGTTTGAAGAAGAACTGCGGGGCAATGTCAGCCAAATCGGACGACAAATCGGCAAAAAAGATATTCTCAATACTGATCCGGCTGCTGCTGTCGATGCCAGAGTGGTTGAAGTTAAAATTCGTCTCACCCCAGAAGATAGCAAGCGAGTGTCAGGTTTAACCAACTCAAAAGTCATTGTCAAAATTTTCCTAGAATCAAAAGCCAATTAATTCATAATTTAGAATGAGAATTCCTCTAGCCTGGTTACAACTGAGCCGCGAAAAAATGCGGTTACTCGTAGCAATAGCTGGGATTGGTTTTGCCGATATTTTGATGTTTATGCAACTTGGCTTTCGGGATGCCCTCTTTGACAGTGCCGTAACGCTACATAAAAATTTTCAGGGTGATATTTTTCTAATTAGCACTCAGTCTACTGCAATTATCGCCATGAAAAGTTTTCCCCATCGGCGCTTGTATCAAGCTCTTGGGTTTGAGGGCGTTAAATCCGTTAGTCCAGTCTATTTGGGCTTGGCTCTGTGGCGAAATCCTGAGAACTTACATATGCGTCCCTCAATTTCTCCCAGTGGAGAGGATAACAAAGAAAGTCGCAATTCTCAAACAAGTCCTGAATCTAAAACAGCCGATACTCGCTCAATTCTGGTTGTAGGATTTAATCCCGCAGACAAGGTATTGAATTTACCAAAAATAAATCGCAATCTCGATAAAATAACCCTAGCTAATGTAGTCTTGTTTGATGATGCTTCTAGACCGGAATTTGGTCCAATCGCCCAGTGGTTCAATCAGGGAAAAGATGTCACCACAGAAGTCGGAGAACGCCGAATTCGAGTTGGGGGTTTATTCACCTTAGGTGCTTCTTTTGGAGCTGATGGTAATATTGTCACTAGCGATTTGAATTTTTTGCGGCTATTCCCTGCACGAGAAAAGGGATTGATTGAGGTGGGCATTATTGAATTAAAACGGGGGGTAAATCAGAAACGTGTTTTAGAAAATTTGAGGCGGGAATTACCTAACGATGTCAAAATTTTATCCAAGCAAGAATTTATTGATGTTGAAAAAAGTTACTGGCAAACCAGTACAGCGATTGGCTTTATTTTTTCCCTCGGCACTGCCATGGGGTTTATTGTCGGTACGGTAATTGTGTATCAAATTCTCTATACTGATGTTGCCGATCATTTGCCAGAATACGCCACCCTCAAAGCGATGGGGTACAAAACCAGTTACTTATTAGGAGTGGTTTTCCAAGAAGCACTGATTCTGTCGATTTTGGGATATTTCCCTGGATTTTTCATGGCGTCGATACTGTACGGTTTAACCAAAAGTGCTACCAGCCTGCCAATGGCGATGACTCTGGCGAGGGCAGTAACCGTATTAATTTTGACGATGATTATGTGCTGTATTTCGGGAGCGATCGCTGTGCGCAAACTAGACGCAGCAGATCCGGCAGATATTTTTTAAGTTGTGAGCAGTTAGGAGTGTCGGGGCGGGTTTCACTGAGATATCTGCTTTATTGCCAATCTATTTGATCAACCTGCACCCAAAAAGTCAGAATTTAAGAGGTGAAAATGAAAACATCACTAGCACACCAACTTTACCACCAAACACCGCAACAGGCAGTGGTATCGATCAAAAATCTCAATCATTACTTCGGTAAAGGTTCCCTACGCAAACAGATTTTGTTTGATATCACATTGAAACTCCAGCCGGGAGAAATTGTGCTAATGACGGGTCCGTCAGGTTCTGGTAAGACGACGTTGCTGACGCTAATTGGGGGACTGAGAGTACCCCAAAATGGTAGCATTAAAGTCTTAGAACAAGAACTTATAGGCGCGACAAAAGATCAACTGGTAAACGTGCGCCGCAATATCGGCTATATTTTTCAGGCTCACAACTTGCTCAAGAGTCTCACCGCCTGTCAAAACGTGCAAATGTCCTTGCAGCTACACCCGGAATTTCTCCCGCAAGAGGCGGTTGCCCAGTCAGAAGCGATACTTACGGCAGTGGGTTTGGGCAGTAGCCTTAATTACTACCCAGATAATCTATCGGGTGGGCAAAAACAGCGAGTGGCGATCGCTCGTGCCTTAGTGAGTCATCCCACGTTAGTCTTAGCTGACGAACCCACTGCTGCTCTTGATAGTAAATCGGGACGGGATGTGGTGGAGTTGATGCAGCGACTGGCGAAGGAACAAGGGTGTACAATTTTGATGGTGACTCACGATAACCGGATTCTGGATATTGCCGATCGCATCGTTCACCTAGAAGATGGACACCTTAAAAGTGATGCGGCAAATGATGCAGTTTCCAGGAATTGAGCATTATCTCTTTGTAACTTTTGATTTACATTCCAAATGAAAATACTATACCTAACGTGTAATTTAATTTAGGTAATTTCGTATAAATTTTACTATTGAGTTGCTCAGATTAATTCATGCGAGTCCGATTGGTTCTTAAGGTAACGTTGACGCCTTCAGTGGATTGCTGAAGGACAAGTAAGGGAGTAGGTTTTGCCTTTTGATCCCAGTGAATGGAGACAATTCGACCTTGAATAGTCGGTTGCCAGCTTTCATTATCTGGACTGAGAAAGGTTTCAATACAGTCAATAATTTGGCTAATCGTTGTTGAAGTTGCTTGAGTTGGTAATTTCGTCAATGTGATTTGAATACGAAATAGCACTCGCATCGTGCGCTTGCCACTGCTTTCTGTTTCATATTTGACGTCAAAGGTTTCATCTACTTGTCGTCCTGCGGTACTGGCAATTCCAATTGCTGCTTGAGTTGCCTGATTAGGTCGCAGTGCTAGACTGATCATTTGTTTAACTTTAATTTTGATTTGATTGACAATCGCAAAATGAAACACTTCTTCTTCCATTCGCAATCTGAGGTAGTCCAAGTTAAATTCCCGTGAGTGGACTAAATCAGGATTGGCTTCCATTTTCCGGATAGTACTCAGCGCCAACTTTAACTTTTTCTGAAGGTCTCTCGTTTTGAACTGCTCAAATCTGAGCTTCTTTGCCATCCCGTCAAGTTGGAGTTTGCCATAAATCGTTAAACCAATAAGTAGCGCCACCAATGCAATCGAAGCAAACATCCAAATGTGTCCCGAAGAATTAGATTCTACCGTTGCCGGGGGGGAAGGCGAGACTGAGGTTTGGGATTCAACAGGAGCTTGAGCTATTGCAGATTCTAGAAAAACCATCGAACTAGACATGATTGTGACTGGATAAAATCGAAATACTTAGCTCTAGAATGCCTTTCAGGAAAGGCGCTCGGGTACATTGGAGTTGAGCAATCCTTGGCTAGCGCCAGCCGTTTGTTGCAATCGGCTAACTGGGAAGGAATGAAAAGACACCAAAACACCTGATACCTAAATTTTGACAGTTATACTAAGGTATGCGGATGAAAACCACATCCGTCAGTAATTTTTAAACAAAGGTCTATTGGCTTCAACTTTCAACTCAAAGATGCACCCGTGCCTGCTGCTGGTCAAATAATCCCTGAAGGAATGGTGACCGGTCGGTAAGAAGTCAAAGTAAATAGCTCCCAATAAGGATTAGGATTGAAGGCAATTGAGGATTAATTCCGCCATCGTGCTCGGTAGTTCCGGGCATCAATGTGACACAGGTTGGGAAATTTGGTATAGCGACCTAAGCCACCGGGCCACCAAGGTTCCAGAGTCCAATACAGTTGATTGCCACTGAGACTTTCACAGATAAAGTCCATTGCATCTCCAACTAGATGGCGACTGTACTTCGCCCCACCCACCGCACGATTAATGTGAGGAGGGCGATACCAACTGGTGATAATAAACGGTCGCCCAATGCGATCGCGTGCTCGTTGTGCTAGTTTGGCGATGCGAACAATAGCATCCACTGTTGCTTGGTTAGGAGGCATACGAGTGCCGCCGTGAGTTGCCTCTGCCCAGGTAAAATTCCCATCCGGAATAATAGACGCCGATAGCTGAATATTGCTCGTAGTCCAATAGGCAGGGCGTTTGGGAATCACCACGGGTTTGGGCTTAGGTGCTGCCTCAAGCGCTTGACGGCGGGCTTCATTCATGCGTTTCTGGTCTTCCAGTAGGGATTGAACTGCCTGATTTCTGGTCGCCTGTCCCCGCCAGAGTTGAACCAAGCGAATTAACCCTTCCCGTTGGTAGTCTTCTTCTTTATATTCAGCAGGTACGCGACGGACAAAGCTTAAGAGTTCTTGATCAAGCTGAGTTGCTAACTTCTCCATCGTTGCCTTATCGGTTGTACTGGCTTGCAGGGCGTCGGGATTGATACCAAGACGGCTTAAGGCACTGGCACGGGAATCGAGCTGACGCCAAAGGCGAAACCCTTCCGTCAGGGAATTACGTTGGCTGCCTTGCCCTCGATAGTAGTCAGGAACACGCTCCACGAAAGCCACAAGAGCCGGATCGATAATACTGAGTTTTTCCTCTGGAGAGGTGTTTTTTTCCAAGGATGCAATTGCTTCTTCCCGAGTTCGCAACTGACGCCATAGCTGAGTTAGGCGAAGCAGGGCTTCCCGTTGGTGGGGGTATCCTCCATAGTTGGCAGAAAGCCGCTGTACGAATTGCTTCAGGGGAATATCTAGCACGGACTCGTCCTCAATCGCTTCAGACACTTTATCAGCAGGCACCAACGCCGCGATCGCAGATTCCCGAGTGTCGAGTTCCCGCCAGACGCGCACAACCTCTAGCAAGGCATCTCGTTGATGGGGCAATCCAGCGTAGTATTCTGGAATTCGATCAACCAACGTCAGTAAGGCTCGATCAAGATAGGCAAGATTTTGCGGTAGAGCTTCCACCTTATAATCAGCCTCCAAGTCAGCCAGGTAAGCTTGACGGAGTTGCTCGTAATCACACGATTCCAAACGCGCTGTCGTTGGTTCGCTGCTAGGTGGTGCATACCCCCTGGCAACGTTTTGTAAAAATGGGTCAGCGTAGCGACCTTGTTCAGCTTGCCACAAATCAGTCCCTGGCACTCCCCGAGCAATTAGACTGTCCGTAAGGGAGCGAATCGCATTCGCCGCATACTGTACTTGTTCGGAGAAGGTATCGACCTGTTGCGGGGATACCCGATTAGCCGGAGAGATACCCAAGCCAGTTTCTCCATCTCCAAGACTAGGAGAAGGGTGAGCTTGATACAGTGCTGCCAGAATCGGTTTGTGGATACCGGCGCGTGCGGCTTCTATGAGGTAATAATAGTTACGCTGGTCTGGTGAGAGTGTTGCCATGGCAAATTGTTAAGAACCTACTATAAGGCACCCATTACAGAATAATTTATGGCGTTGACACTGATTAAGTAGCGAATAACCGATAGGGAAATTTACTGCCGATTTGCTGCAAGGGTTGGAGGATTTACAGACAGCAGTTATCCCAGTAGTAATTGTGACAGGTCGCTTGGCAGGATGGGTGAGTGGGTTGGTGAGTTATTTGCCCGTGCAGGGAGCGATCGCAGAAAATGGGAGATTATTGCACCCCAGTAACAGCAGAAACCTGTCGTATTGTCACCGATCCCCGACAGGGTGGCAGATGGGTAGTAGTAAGCCCCAAGTCTATCAACGCCTCAAAGCCGAATTTCCGTAGATCCAACAGTCCAATGACAATCACTTTCGGCTCTGGGTTGGGGATTTACTTACAGTTCCGTACCTTCGGAAACTATGACAGTGTATTGTATCACCCAGAGGATTTGACGAAACTGTGCTTAACAATTCATTGTTTAAATTCTTCTGGGTTAGGTGGATGGTTAAACTAACCATGAGTTAGCCTAGTTAGTACAGCTATTAACGAAAGGCGGACTACGATAAAAGAGCGGGGCATGAGGCAGTTGCCAGTGTCCAAAATTGTTCTGGCTTCATAGGAATAGCCGATACTCATGCTAATGCTCTGCAAGAAGGAGGGCAACCTTTTTAAGCCGATCGCTCAACCCCATTATTTTCCCAATGGGGAAAAATTCTCCCTCCAAACCGCCCTCATTGTTCCCTTTGCAAAAACAGACAGCCAATAAATTTAAAACATTAGATCCGAACTCCCTACAATGTCTTACAAATATCAGGTCATTATCCCAGGAACTTTAAACATTATAAATACTACAATTAATCTCCAACCCTCTTGACGAAAATAAACGATGCAATCAAACCCAAAAGAACTTATATTTATCGTTGATGATCGTCCATCAAATCTCCAATTACTCTCTGAATTTTTGAAAGAATCAGGTTTTAAAGTCTTAGTTGCGCGAGACGGTGAAAGTGCGCTCAAGAAACTGGAAAAAATTTCACCGGATCTCATTCTTTTGGATGTAATGATGCCGGGAATAGACGGCTTTGAAACTTGCCGCCGCATCAAAGCTTCACCAGCAACCCATGACATTCCCGTAATTTTCATGACAGTTCTTTCGGACACAGCGGATAAAGTTAAGGGTTTTGAAGCTGGCGGCGTAGATTACATCACCAAACCGATTCAGGGTGAAGAGGTTCTAGCCCGAATTAACGTTCATTTGCATCTGCGTTCGTTGACGAAGCAACTCCAGGACGCTAAACAAGCTGCTGAAGCAGCCAACCGTACCAAAACCGAATTCCTGGCAAACATGAGCCACGAACTAAGAACTCCCCTCAATGCTATTTTAGGAATCGCTCAAATTCTCCAAGGTTCAAAAACAATGACTGAGGAGGAATGCGACCACATCCGTATCGTTTACCAGTCCGGTTCTCACCTGCTTACCCTACTCAATGATATCCTGGATTTATCGAAGATTGAAGCCGGGAAAATGGAACTCTATCCGACAGATTTTACTCTTCCTGCTTTTTTGCAAGATGTCGTAGAAATCTGCCGGATTTGGGCGCAACAAAAGGGAATTGCCTTTAATTACCAACCCAGTCCTGAACTGCCTACTGCTATTCATGCTGATGAAAAACGGCTGCGACAGATTTTAATTAATTTATTGGGAAATGCTATTAAGTTTACTGACCAGGGTGGGGTAACGTTCAACGTTGAACGAATAGAAAACTCTGCTGCCAAGATTAGATTTCAAGTTGAAGACACAGGTATAGGCATTTCCCTCGAACAATTAGACAACATATTTCTACCTTTCGAGCAAGTGGGCAACAATCAGTGCAAAGCTGAAGGTACGGGATTAGGATTGGCAATTAGCCAAAAAATCATCCAGATGATGGGGAGTACTTTAAAAGTAACTAGCTACCCAGGAGTAGGCAGTATTTTTTGGATAGATTTGGACTTACCGGACGCTAAAGAATCGATTCCAACTGTTCAATCACTGCCTTCCTCAAGCTCTCTGCTAGACCAATGGGATTCGCAAATAGCTCAACAGTTACCCTTACGCATTCTTATTGCTGAAGATAATATCGTAAATCAGAAAGTTGCCCTGCATCTGTTAAAGCGTTTGGGATATCACGCTGACATAGCATCCAACGGAAAAGAGGTACTTTCATCCCTACGCCACCAGTCCTATGATGTGGTGTTAATGGATGTGCAGATGCCGGAAATGGACGGACTGCAAGCTTCTCGTGTAATTTGCCAGGAATGGTCGGAAACGGAGCGCCCCCGTATTATTGCTATGACAGCGGGGGCTATGGAGGGGGATAGAGACAAGTGTTTGGCAGCGGGAATGAGTGATTATATTAGTAAACCGATTCGCCTAGAGGCAGTTGTCAAGGCTTTACGTCAATGTAGAGTGCAAAACTCCCAAAAGTCTGATTAGAAGAGTTTAGAAGTATGACTAATAATCAACCCAATCAGTTGAATGAAACTGAACGTCTCAACGCCCTGCGCCGCTATAACATTCTTGATACGCCTCCAGATGGTTCCTTTGAGCGTATCACCACAACAATTGCCAGACTCTTCAAGGTGCCGATTGCCCTCGTTAGTTTGGTGGACGAAGATCGGATTTGGTTCAAGTCCCATCATGGTTTAGAGGTTCAGCAGATTGAGCGTTCGCCAGGGCTATGCGCTTCAGCGATTCTCTCCCCAGATGTTTATGTCCTAACAGACGCTAGCAAAGATGTGTGCTCTTTGAGTAATCCTCTGGTTGCAGGTGAGTTTGGCTTACGCTTTTATGCTGCTGTGCAGTTGACAACCCATGACGGCTATAACTTGGGAACCCTCTGCGTCATTGATAAACAGCCACGCGCTGTTTTACCTGAGGAGCTTGAGTATCTAAAAGACTTGGCAGCCGTTGTGATGGATGAAATTGAATTGCGACTGGGTGCCCGCCGGATTGATCAGTTAAATACTAAACTCGAACAAGAAATGGTTGAGCGCAAACGAGCCGAGTTAGCTGCACAAGCGGCAAACCAAGCCAAAAGTGAATTTCTGGCGAACATGAGCCACGAACTACGCACCCCCCTCAACGGTATTTTGGGCTATGCACAAATCTTGCAACGGGACAAAACAGCCACCCCCAAGCAACAAGAAGCCACCGCCATCATTCACCAGTGCGGCTCCCATCTGTTAACCCTGATCAACGATATTTTAGATCTTTCTAAAATCGAAGCCGGAAAGCTGGAGCTCTACCCCAAAGATTTTCATTTAGCGCCTTTTCTGGAGGGTGTAGTACAAATCTGTCGCATCAAAGCCGAACAAAAAAACATTGTGTTTGCTTACCAAGCTCTCAACAAACTTCCTACCGCTGTTCATGCCGATGAGAAACGACTGCGGCAAGTGTTGATCAATCTCTTGGGCAATGCGATTAAATTTACCGATACTGGCGGTGTCACCTTTAAGGTGGAAGTCATAGAGGATAAGTTCGCAAGGGATGCCGATAAATTTAGTACATCTGCCAATACCCTGAATTCTACCGACAACACATCCGTTACTAAATCTACTGCCACCACTACCAAAATTCGCTTCCAAGTTGAAGATACCGGGGTAGGAATGACTGCCGATCAATTAGAAAAGATATTTTTGCCCTTTGAACAGGTAGGCAATAGCGATCGCCAAGCAGAAGGGACAGGATTGGGACTCACAATCAGCCTAAAATTCCTCAAAATGATGGATAGTAACCTTCACGTTGAAAGTACTCCTGGGATTGGTAGCCGATTTTGGTTTGATGTAGACTTGCCAGAATTTTCTGGCTGGCTCAAAGCAGAAATACTTGATCCAGCACTCAATATTATCGGTTACGATGGGGAGAAAAAAAAGATTTTAGTTGTCGATGACCGCTGGGAAAATCGCTCCGTTATTATTAACTTACTTCAACCTCTTGGCTTTGAACTCATCGAAGCTAGTCAGGGACAAGAAGGGTTAGCTAAAGCAATTGAGTGTCAACCCGATTTGATGATTACTGATTTGGTGATGCCTGTACTAGATGGCTTTGAAATGACGCGACAGTTACGCAGAATACCGGAATTCCGAGAACAGATTGTAATTGCATCCAGCGCCAGTGTATTTAACTTTGATCGTCAAAAGAGTCAAGAATCCGGCTGTAACGATTTCCTGCCCAAACCTATTCAATCGGAAGAGTTACTAGAGAAATTACGAAATCATTTAAACTTGCAATGGATTTATGACCCGAATACATCAAATACCTGGAATAATAACGCTGGAAAATCCGATCATCCCTCATTTCCCTCTCATCCAGTTAAAATGGTAGTACCACCTGCTCCTGAGCTGGCTGGGGTATATCAAAATCTAGAAATTGGGGATTTTGATGCCATCGAACAAGAAGCCACCAGACTGGAACAGTTAGACCCAAACTATCTGCAATTTGCCACGAAGCTTATGCAATTAGCGCGGGAGTTTGAAGAAGCTGGCATTCTGGAACTGATGCACCAGTGTCTGACTAAAGTAAGTACGGCAGACAAATAAAGGTTACTAGTGAGGGGAAGGCTGATTGACTAATACAACTTGTGAGCAGATACCCAGAAAACCCTCTCCCTAAGGGCTCTACGGTGTATACACAAGCCTTTCTGCCCCCTTGCCTTGGGGGGGTTAGGGGGGCTAAATGCAGCATTCTGGGGAGTCATGTTTGCCATACTGCTCAATCCAGCAGGCTGGCTATCAGCCCTGAATTTTACGGCAACCCTCCATCCGCCCAAGCTGCCCACGACCGCCTTAATGCGATAGAATGCTCAACCAGGTGTAGAGAGGGACGCTCATACCCTATAAATAAAAGCGGATGATTGACAATTTTTCTGGCTTTTGATACGAATTTGTGCCTTTTTTGTACGTTGTTAAGGAGATTGAAAACATTTGGCTGTGAATACTAAGGGAGCAGGGAATGGCTGATAGTTTCGACTACTCAACAGGGAACGGGTATGAATTTTCGACTCTAGTAGACCTGCTACGCTACCGCACTCTACACCAGCCTGACAAACGAGCCTTTACTTTTCTCAAGGACGGGGAAACAGCTAGCCGTGATGTAACGTATAAGGAGTTGGATCGCCTAGCACGAGCGATCGCTACCGAACTGCAATGTCAAAACGCTGCTGGAGAGAGGGCTTTGCTACTTTACCCCCCGGGTCTGGAATTCATCACTGCCTTCTTCGGCTGTTTGTATGCCGGAGTCGTGGCAGTTCCTGCCTATCCGCCGCGCCCTAACCAGAAAATGTCCCGGTTACAGGCGATTGTAGAGGATTCTCAAGCAAGGTTTGCCCTAACCCTTACCTCTTTGCTGGCTAAGATTGAGCGTCTGTTGACTCAAAATCATACCCCAGAACCCATAACCTGGTTGACTACCGATACAATTGCCAGTGACCTGGCATCCGACTGGCAGGAACCATCCCGTGACAAAAACACCCTCGCTTTTCTGCAATATACGTCAGGGTCAACCGGAGACCCGAAGGGCGTAATGATCAGCCATGGCAATCTCCTTCACAATTCCGCCCTGATCAATTGCTGTTTTGAAGACACGCCCGAAAGTGTGGGAGTATCCTGGTTGCCACCTTACCACGACATGGGACTGATTGGTGGGGTACTCCAGCCGCTCTATGTCGGTGCGCCGATGATTCTCATGTCCCCCGTAGATTTTCTCCAGAAACCTTGGCGCTGGTTGCAAGCAATTTCCCGCTACAAAGCCACAACTAGTGGTGGTCCAAATTTTGCCTACGATTTGTGCGTCCGCAAAATTACTGCCAAACAAAAGGAAACCTTAGACCTGAGAAGCTGGGAATTTGCGTTTACCGGCGCAGAACCCGTGCGGGCTGAGACAATCGAACGGTTCGTCACTGCCTTTGAACCCTGCGGCTTCCGCCGTCAAGCCTTTTATCCCTGCTACGGTATGGCTGAAACTACCCTATTCCTATCCGGTGGTCTAAAAAGCGCCATGCCCGTAATTTTTCAGGTTAAAGGAGCTGCCTTGGAGCAGAACCAGGTCGTGCCAGCCTGCGGCGAAACAGGTAGTCGAACCCTTATAGGCTGCGGTCGAACTTGGTTACAAGAGAAAATTGTGATCGTCAATCCTGACTCCTTAACTCGCTGTCCGGCTGGTCAAGTAGGAGAGATTTGGGTTTCTGGACCGAGTGTGGCTCAAGGCTATTGGAACCGACCCGAAGCAACAGCCTACAGCTTCAACGTCTATCTCGCCGACACAGGCAAAGGACCATTTATGCGGACAGGGGACTTGGGATTCGTGCAAGATAACGAACTATTCGTCACCGGTCGCCTCAAGGATTTAATTATTATCCGAGGTAGCAACCACTATCCCCAAGATATTGAGCTGACTGTAGAACAAAGCCACCCAGGCTTACGAGCAGGGTGTGGAGCCGCATTTTCTGTAGAAGTTAAAGGTGAAGAGCGGTTAGTGGTAGTGCAAGAGGTAGAACGCCGTTACCTGCGGAGTCTCGATGTAGAAGAGGTGCTTGGCAATATTCGTCAGGCATTAGTAGCACAACACGGACTACAGCTTTACAAAGCCATTTTGGTCAAGACGGGAACTATTCCCAAAACCTCTAGTGGCAAGATTCAGCGTCATGCTTGTCGAGCTAAGTTTCTAGAGAGAACGTTGGATATTTTGGCAGAGGGAGGCAGTAGTCCACGATTTTCTAGAAAGAAAGCGAATGAGATGATCGGTGCCATTCAAAGCTAACTGACTGGTGAAGTAACAAGTAGGAACTTGCAAAGATGATTGGGGCTGATAGCCATTCGTCTAGAGTCCATAGCGGAAGCTTAAGAGTTAAGGATAAACCCATGTCGATGCCCTTGGATAGCACAACACAAATTGAATCTCTAACAGATACAAATTTCCCCAAGAAGCCGAAAATAACAATAGAGAGCGATCGCCTAAAAACTGTAGGGCTGCTTCATGCCTGGGGTATTCTTTTAATCCCTTTCCTCGGCTTTGTCGTGGCAATTGCCCTAGTCGGGTCGTCAGGCATCAAGCCTTGGCAGCTTGGGCTATTGATTGCCATGTACACCTTGACCTTGGGTGGGATTACTGTGGGTTTTCATCGGCACTTTACCCACAGTGCCTTCCGCACGAACACCCCTATGCGAGTTATCCTGGCGATTCTTGGATCAATGGCGGCTCAAGGCTCCCTACTTTACTGGGTGAGCAACCACAGACGCCACCATCAGTACAGTGACCAGCCCTTAGACCCCCATTCACCTAATTTACAGGGGGAGAGTCTGCTCGGACAGTTGCGGGGACTATTTCATGCTCATATGGGTTGGATGTTTCACCATGAATTCGCCAACCCAATCATATTTGCCAAAGATTTGATAAAAGACCCGATTATCTGTGCTGTCAACCGCCTTTACTTTTGGTGGATCGTTCTGGGTCTTGTTATTCCTGCTATAGTAGGAGGTTTGCTGACATGGACTTGGATGGGAGTCTTTCAGGGGTTTCTCTGGGGAGGACTAGTGCGGATTTTCCTAGCCCATCATGCAACTTGGAGCATCAACTCAATCACTCACCTCTATGGCACCCGTCCCTTTGATACCCGTGAACAGAGTACAAATAATAGTTGGCTAGCCATCCCTACAGGTGGGGAAGCGTGGCACAACAACCATCATGCTTTCCCAAATTCAGCACTATTTGGTTTGAAGTGGTGGCAAATTGACTGGGGTGGCTGGGTGATTCGCACTCTTGAATTCACTGGATTAGTCTGGGATGTCAAGATGCCGACTGTAGAGGCGATCAAAGCGAAAAACAACTATAGCTAAATTTTCAACACTCCTATCTCCTGCAAGCTGATGAATCAAACCATTGGAGGTCTCACAAATGGAAATCCAGAATTCTGAAGTCACCCAGATGCCTGGGGAAGCAACAAGTAACAGTAATACCTCCAAACCGCAGATGACAGCAGCAGACATTCAATCCTGGTTCGTCTCCTATCTGTCCGACCTGCTCGACATCCCACCCGATGAGATTGAGGTCACGATTCCCTTTGAACGCTACGGTCTAGATTCTTCAGTAGCCGTAGGGATGACTGGCGATCTACAAGATTGGTTGGGAAGCAATGTCGATCCTACCCTACTCTACGATTACCCTACCATTGAGTCTCTGGCGGCATATTTAGCCGATGAATCTAAAAGCAACTGAATTGGAACCCCTAGCAATTATAGGCATTGGCTGTCGTTTTCCTGATGCCAAGAGTCCGGAAGCCTTCTGGCAACTGTTGCGAAATGGGGTGGATGCCATCACCGAAGTGCCGCCTAACCGTTGGGATATTGAGGCGCTCTACAACCCTGAACCCGTCACCCCAGGAAAAATGAACACCCGATGGGGTGGGTTCATCGATCAAGCAGATCACTTTGACCCTGGTTTTTTTTGCATTTCCCCTCGCGAAGCTGAACGCATAGATCCCCAACAACGGCTAGTGTTGGAATTGGCATGGGAAGCTTTAGAATACGCGGGAATTGCGCCAGAGCAGTTGGCAGGCACTCGTACAGGCGTATTTATTGGCATCAGCAACAGCGACTATAACCGACTCCTCTATCAGAATCTCGCCCGCATTGATGCTTACTATGGCACGGGAACCGCATTCTGTATTGCGGCTAACCGCCTCTCTTACCTGCTGGATTTACGAGGACCTAGTATCGCTGTGGATACAGCCTGCTCCTCCTCCCTGGTTGCTCTCCACTTAGCCTGTCAGAGTTTGCGGAGCCGCGAATCGAATCTCTGTTTGGTTGGTGGAGTAAACCTAATTCTCTCTCCTGAAGGCACAATCACCTTCTCCCAAGCCCGGATGATGGCAGCCGATGGTCGTTGCAAGACATTTGATGCCAGGGCGGATGGTTACGTCCGAGGAGAAGGGGGTGGCATTGTCGTCCTCAAGCGCCTTTCAGAGGCTCTTAGTGATCACGATAATATCCTGGCTCTGATTCGCGGTTCAGCCATCAACCAAGATGGTTTAAGCAACGGACTGACTGCTCCCAATGGACCAGCCCAACGGGATGTGATTCGCCAAGCGTTAGAAAATGCTGGAGTCGCTCCAAACCAAATTAGTTATGTCGAAGCCCACGGCACTGGCACAATTTTGGGAGATCCTATGGAGGTAAAATCCCTGAAAGCTGTGCTGATGGAGAATCGCTCTCCAGACCAGACCTGTGGGTTGGGTTCGGTTAAAACCAATATAGGTCATTTGGAATCTGCTGCCGGAATTGCTGGTTTGCTCAAAGTCATCCTCTCGCTACAGCATCAAGAAATTCCTCCCAACCTCCATTTCCAACAGCTCAATCCCTATATCCCTCTAGCGAAAACTCCCTTTTTCATTCCAACCACTAATCAGCCTTGTTCTACAGATCAACAGTCTCGCTTGGCGGGAGTTAGCGCTTTCAGTTTCGGAGGCACCAACTGCCACGTTATTCTGGAAGAATTTTCCCATCTCCCCACCCCCCCATCTCCTCATCCCC
>NZ_JADEWY010000128.1 GCF_015207375.1 Coleofasciculus sp. LEGE 07092
AGGAAGTTAGCGATCGCTCCTTTCTGTTATTGTCAATAAAGCTGTCAATAAGCTTTCATCTTTTTGCAGGTTAATAGCGTAGAACACTTGCTCCATCAAGCCTTCAGCTTGCTTGTCACCCCGTCAGGGATTATCCTCTGGTCGTTTGTCGGTGCAACAGTCGGGTGGCGATTACTCCGCATCCGTTGGAAAGCCGCAGGTATTCTCCTTTTGGGGGGACTGCTAACTTTAGCTTCCTACCTAATGTTTCTCGGAGGTTGGTGGATACCCCTCGTTCCTCCCCTCTTAGCCCTAGGGGGTTCCGGTGTTGCCATCACCGCCTACATTGCCTACACCGAAAGCGAAGACAAACAAGCCGTCATGCACCTACTGGGACAACACGTCTCTCCTAAAATAGCCCAAGCCATCTGGCGCGATCGCAACCAACTCCTCAAAGACGGACAGCTAGCAGGACAGAAGCTAATCGCAACCGTGCTATTTACCGACTTAAAAGGTTTTACCACCATTACTGAGCAAACCGACCCAGAAACTCTCATGGTCTGGCTCAATGATTACATGAATTTAATGGCTCAGAGCGTTCTCGATCAGGACGGCGTACTGGATAAATTTATTGGGGATGCCGTCATGGCAGTCTTTGGTATTCCCATCCCCAGTACAACCGAAGCTGAAATAGCCAACGATGCGATCGCGGCTGTGAGTTGCGCTTTAGATATGGGAGCAAAACTACAGCAACTCAATCAAGAATGGCACAAACAAGGACTTCCTACTGTAGCCATGCGAGTTGGAATCGCTACGGGTACTGTGGTCACTGGTAGTCTAGGAAGTCGCCAAAGACTAAATTATACCACCATTGGGGACACCGTGAACATCGCCGCACGGCTGGAGAGCTACGACAAATCCCTCGATGGTGGGACTTGTCGGATTTTGATCAGCGAGGAAACGTACCACCATATCGAGGATAAATTTCCCACCCAGTTTATTGGCACAGTACAACTTAAAGGGCGAGAACAGCCCCTCAAAATTTATCAAATTCCCTTTAAAAATACAACATCTTATTACCCAACAGGCTTGGGATATGGAACAACAAATGCTACTTAGGAAATATAACAAGCGAAAATGAGTTATGAAAAAGGGTAGATGTTTTTTCGATTCTTTAGTCTAAACTCCAGAACGGTGATTCATGACTAAAACTCCTCATCCCCAGTAGGATGACTCGACGGAAGAGTTAAGCTTACGACTGGACTTTCTGGGGGCAACGCCAATCCCGACTCAGAGTTTGCCCCAGAAAAGGTACGAGCTATGCAAAATACAGAAAAACCCAACATGAAACCAATCATGATAGCAGCGCTGATCACGGCATTTCCTATCAAATATTAACTCAACCCATCAAAATCACCGTATCAATAACATGGATAATACCGTTATCCGCTTCGATATCCGGTGCTAAAACCGTGGCATTTTTCACCTCAAAGCCCTCCGAACAATCAATCCGAATAGGCGAACCCTCAACTGAAATCACTGAATCCAAACTAGCTAGCTCGGTTTTTGTCAGTTTGCCAGCAACGACATGATACTTGAGAATCCGTGTTAGCTGCGGAATATTTTGCAACAAGGTTTGTATAGTTCCTGGCGGCAGCTTCGCGAAGGCATCGTCATTCGGTGCAAAGACGGTAAAAGGACCGGGACTTTTTAAGGTTTCGACTAAACCAGCAGCTTGGACTGCTGCTACTAATGTTGTGAAAGAACCCGCACCAACTGCAATATCAACAATGTCCGGCATCTATTTCAACTCGTGATGATAGCTTCCCCACAACGGGGTAAACGGTAAATTTACAAGCTCCTGCATTTTACCTGTATTTTATAGAGTAAAACTATCTTGATTACAGGGTCAAGATTTAGTCTTGGCGCTGCCATCGTGTCAAGCTAAAATCAGCGACATAGATAGTGAGGAGTGGGGATATGGGGCGGCTGATCGAATTAATGGCAACAGTTGGTACTGTGGTACTCGGAAGCCTTGGTTTAACGGCAGAGTCAGCAACTGCTCAGGCAGCTTATGGGAGCTATGTGGGGGTTGGCGGCACGTTTGGGATCGAAGAGAATAACCGGGGAGAAGGTCAGCAATTTGGTGGAGTGATTGCAGTACGCTATAAACTCTTAGAGCTTCCCGTCTCCCTGCGAGCACAAGCTCTGATTGGTGGTGGCACCGCTATTGTGCCGACGATTTCCTATGACTTTCCCCTAAACTGGCAAACGGACGTTTATTTGGGTGCGGGTGCTGCCTTTGCCAGTGGTGACACGCCTTCGCCAGTGGGAGACAAGACTAGTTTTGCCTTGCAACCGGGAGTGGATTATGTTGTTCCTGGCAGCAGCGCTGTTATTTTTGGTAATGCGATTATTGCTTTCGATGCCTATCGCAATGGGGGAGGAACGGCTGTTTCCGTACAAGGTGGGGTGGGATTGAGATTTTAAGGCTTATGTAGAGATGTTGCATACAACGTCTCTACCTCATCCAGGGCTTTCCTTAACTCTGCACGATGCATCCACCCGACAAAACCCCCATAGAGACATTCCCCTGAAGAATTCCCTACAAATACGTGTTCAATTTGTAACGGATGCGTCCAGATATGAATACTCAGTCCGTTCGCCAACCTCATATAAGTCTTAGCACGGCGAAAATCTCGGCAATGAGCATCCATCATTCCCGGTACTGACTGCAAGTGTTCAATTAACTGAGCCGCAAAATCCGAGGATGGAGGATTCGTTATCCCTGGATTCGCCCAAAATTCCCGAATAAGTTCCACCACTGCTGGATGATTTTTGAGTTTGGCGTGAGATAAGCGAGGTAAAGAAACGAACTTGGCACCCGCAAAGGTTGTCGTCCCAATAGTAATGGTGCCGTCGCTACCTTCATCAATATCACCTGCAATAACTAAGGTAGGAATTGTTTTGGCAATCACTTGTGCCATTTGGCGACGATTAATACCAAGAGCACCTGCTATCCCAATACCAACTCCTAGAGGATCGAAAATTCGGGCTAAATCTGCTCCGCCTACAGGTGAGGCAATCAATACTAAGGATTCTACTTTCTGCCACCATTCGGGATGTCGAGTGAGAACTTCCAGCCAAATTAAGCCCCCCATCGAATGACCGATAATTCGGATAGGCGTATGGGGATAACGGGCAATTGTTTCGGTAGCAATTTGTTCGACTTTTTCAACTAAGGGTTCAATTCGCCACCAGGTTTTGAACCAGCCGAGATAGGGTGTAATGACGAGCGTCTGCGATGTGGCTAAGACTTTCGCCATAGTTGCTATAGTTCTATGAGTATCCGCCCAGCCATGTTGAGCAAATAGAATAAAATCGGGTGCTTTAGTCATCAGAAAATCAGGAATCGGAACGACTGCCAGTTATTACTGGATCAGCCCAAAACTCTCGGATAACCTCCGCCACCGCCGGATGATTTTTGAGTATCGGATGAGGTAAACCCGGTAAACAAACCAACTTAGCACCTGCAACCTTCGTTTCTTCTACAGTAACGGCACCGTCGCTACCCCCACCGATATCGCCAGCAATCACTAACGTCGGAATAACCAGAGCAATTGAATCAGCCATCGGTTGGCGATTTTGCAGAAAAGCACCTGCAATGCCGATGCCCATTCCCAAAACGGTGAAATGTCGGGCTAAATCCACCCCTCCCACTGGTGATGCCACCAGTACTAACGATTCCACATTTTGCCACCATTCTGGGTGTCGGTTGAGGACTTCCACCCAGATTAATCCCCCCAGTGAATAACCGATAATTCGGATGGGCGTGTGGGGATAACGAGCAATTGTCTCAGTGGCAATCTTTTCAACACGCTTGATTAGCGGTTTAATCCGCAACCAGGTTTTCAGCCAACCGAGATTGGGCGTAATGACGAGTGTCTGGGGTGTGGCTAGAGTTTTTGCGAAGGTTGCGATTTCTAGATGAGTATCCGCCCATCCGTGTTGAACGAATAAAATAAAATCGGGTGCCTGCTCTAGAGAATGGGGATGTATATCCTTGCCTTGTGAGCTTTTGTTCATGATGTTGATGGACTCTGAAGCATTCATCCACTCAGTTTGTCTTTTACCATGGCTTGGATTTTTTGACCCTCAGCTCGACCTTTGAGCTGTTGCATGGCGGCTCCCATTACCTTACCCATATCTTTGATGGAGGTTGCTCCCGTTTGTGCAATTATTTCATCTAGCACAGCACATACTTCCTCATCAGAGAGTTGCTCTGGCAAATACTCTTCTAGGATCGCTAATTCTTCGGCTTCTTGCTGGGCTAAGTCATCCCGTCCAGCTTTGCTATACTGCTCAATTGAGTCCCGGCGTTGTTTGGCAAGTTGGGCTAAGATTTCAAGTTCTTGAGTTTCGGTGAGGGTTTCTTGCCCTTGGGGGCGTAAGCTTACTTCTTTTTCGAGTAAAAGCTTTTTAATACTGCGAACCGTTTCCAGGCGCACTTTATCTTTCGCCTTCATTGCTGTTTTGATATCTTCCGAGATGCGGTCTTTTAGGCTCATTAGTTTCAAAGAATGAAGATTAACTATTACCAGTGTATTCGGTCAACCCTGTTGAAGAATCAACAAGTTATTCAGGCTTGCTCAAAAAAGCTGGCTCTTCCCTGACTAGAATGTTACTATTAGAGATAAGGCTATCTAATTTAGAAGAGTAAAGTGACTCAGGACTAGGGTATAGATCTAAGAGTGAAGAGCCTATCTCTGTTCTGAGCGAAAAAGTTACAGTTTTAGAGCATATTTGAAAAACTAACCTAACTCCCCCTTTTATTGTAAGAGAGGGATTGGGAGAGTTCCGCATCACCTTTTCAAGCACCGTCTTGTCGCCCTCCACAATTTGAGGGCTTGTACCCTCTCAACCGATAATCTTTATCTTAAACTATGCTTCTTCCTTTCCAAGATGAACTGCTAATCGTCAATCCTCGGCGTCGCGGTGCTTTGATTCTCTGTAAAAACTATCATGCAGAATTGGCTGGACCTGGCGCGGCAGTGGGTATAGTGTTTGATCGAGATTGTCAGGAAGTTATCCCTATCGGTTCTCTTTCGTTAATCCAAGCTGAATCTACAAATGAACGAACCAAGGCTTACTTGCTGCGACGGCAGTGGGTTCAACTTGTTCGTCAAATTACTAATAATGCAGAGCCGTTGCAACGGGCTGGAAAACTACTCGAACAGTTGGAGGGATTTTTTGATCGAGAGACAATTGCTGAAGTGCCGGATGAAATTCTATCACTGTTAATCGGTGTGTTACCCCAAACGGTTAAAAAAGCACGTCAAAAGCGAAGCGGAGACGAATAACAATTCAAGACAAGGTTTTTTTATCCTATTTATTGCTCAAAATTATCTGTGATTGAATGAGTTTGTGAGTAGGACTATTCCGATGATGAATCTGTTGATACTCTGTGTTCTTTTAAAAAAACCTCCACAGCCCGATTAAACTTCTCAGGCTGTACCAAAAAGAGCCAGTGATTACCAGGAACCTGGCATACCTGTAAATTTTTCAGATAAGTTTTATACGGTTTTAGTTGCCACTCTTGGCGGTTGACTCCTTTTCCGGGTTGAATGAACAGGGTAGGAATATCAATAGGAACAGTCAGTCCCGCCACTTGCATCACATCTTCAAAAATGCCATCCCGCGCCGCAACTGTAAATTTACTTCCCCAACGATTATCGAGTTTTTGTTCGAGTCCGGCTTGAAAGACTTGCTGTTGTAATGGAGTCCATCCCTGATATTGGCTTAACTGACGCGCTTGTATCTCCGCTTCCTCATAACTGGCAAAGGGTCCCATCATTTTGAGAAAGGGCAGGACGCGGTATAAGAGGGGAAAGGTAACTTTTAGGGAGCTGGGCATTTTCCAGATGAAAATCGGATCGACTAAAATCATGCTCCGCAACTGTTCTGGATGGTTTCTTGCCCAGATAGTTGCCAGTTTACCCGTCCAAGAGTGACCGATAATATGAGTTGATGACCATCCCAAATGTTCCATCAAGGCTTCCAAGTCTGCGATCGCACTGGCAAAGGTATAATCCCTCTCAGGCTTACTACTTTCCCCATGTCCACGCATATCGGGGGCAACAATATGGTAGCGGTTGGCTAAATAATCCCCTAAACTCGACCAAACGAGGGCGTGGTCAGCTAGACCGTGCAACAGCAGTAAGGGTTCTTCTGCTTGTTTCCACTCCAAGTAAGACAGTTGGATATCCGGTAAGGCTAAGGTTTGACGTACAGGCATCATCGGTGTGAGTGCAGTGTACTCCTCCTATGGTTTCCGTTTCGGTAGTCATTGTATAGGGGGATAATAAAATTAGTACATTTACATATCTACACAAAAGACGATGCCAAAACCCACACACGCTCACATGGAGAAACCGATAGACAGGAATACGCCTGACACGGTTAAGGACATGACCAAACGCCAAATTGAGTATTATATGGGCGCAAAGCTGATTGAGATTGGGATTAACCCCAAATTAGCGGTTTACCGATGGTCAATGGAAACCAAGGGAACTAAAGAAGTCTGGACGTACAGCGCTTACTGGGGTGATTCCAAAGAGCAACTCCTGAAACAGGAGCAGAGTTAACCCGATAACGCCTAAAATTTTAAGTGGCTCTGTCACCCAATTAGGGTGAACAGTGCCCAATTTTTTTCAGAACGATCGAATCGGATTAAAGCTACACAAACAAAGCCTGCCTCCGCAGGCTGAATTGAGTCCGCGCAGGCGAACTTAGAATGCAATAGCCCCAGACTTGCAGAAGGCTAAATCAAAGCTAGACTAAAACAATTATCGTTGAGCGAGCCTAATTTAGACAGGAGACATACATGAACAGCGTTAAAATTCAAGGTGCTGAACATCCAGTCAGCGAAATCTTCAGTGATGACTTTGTCTTTAGCATTCCTCCCTATCAACGCCCTTATGCCTGGACAACTGAACAAGCCGGAGCGCTGCTTGAAGATCTTCTAGAGTTTTTGGGAGATGGTGACGAGCCGATTGATAGTATAAATCCATATTTTCTGGGTAGCATTGTGCTAATTAAGGGAGATGCACCCGATGCACAGATAATAGACGGTCAGCAACGTCTTACCACTCTTACTATCTTGCTTGCTGCTTTACGGGCATCTCTGTCCCATGAACTAGCTAAATACTTTGTAACTTTTTTGTACCAAGAGGGCAATAAGCTAAAAGGTACTCCCAACCTTTATCGAATGAGTTTGCGTGACCGAGATAATGATTTTTTCCAGAGATATATTCAAATTGAAGAAGGCATAAACAAGCTTAAAGAATTAAATAACGCCGATTTAAGAGATAGCCAAAAACTTATTAAAGAAAATGCGATTTTGTTTTTGATTAAATTACAAAATTTGTCCGAAGAACGACGGTTTCGTTTAGCTCAATTTATTGTGAAGCGGTGTTTCTTGGTAGTAGTCTCTACCCCTGACCTTGAATCGGCGTATAGAATTTTCTCAGTACTAAATGACAGAGGATTAAATTTAACAAGAACAGATATATTTAAAGCAGATATAATTGGCAGAATACCAGACCAAGATAAACAAAAATATAGTAGCAAATGGGAGGATATTGAGGAATCATTAGGTCGTGCTGATTTTGATGAGTTACTCAGTCATATTCGGACTATTTATCAAAAATATAAAAGAAGTAAAAAAATCCTTGAGGATTTACGAGATCAACTTGAGGGTGTAGATTCTAGAGACTTCATTGATGAAACTTTAAAACCTTTTTCTAAAGCTTTCTACGATATTAGGAACGCTAGCTATCAGACTGAGGATGAGGAAAAGGCAAAGACAATCAATGAATTGCTGAAGTGGTTAAACACTATCAATAATTCTGATTGGATACCACCAGCTATTCTCTTGCTATCACGTAACTCGAACAATCCGGCTATGCTAGTACAGTTTTTTTCGGATTTGGAACGCTTAGCTGCGGGGTTATTGATTCAAGATATTAACGATAATTTACGTGGACATCGCTACGCACAAGTAATGAATTACATAGAGCAGGGCAAGGATTTATATAATTCCTGTTCACCCCTCCAGTTGGAGTCTAAGGAGAAAGACCGAATCCTCAGCGTACTCGATGGAGATATCTATTTGAATAGAAAACTTTGTAATTATGTACTACGTCGTTTAGATGCTGAAATTTCAGAAGGTACAGCATCCTATGATTTTTCAAAAGTCACAATTGAACACGTATTGCCTCAAAATCCTGCTTCTCATACTAATTGGTTAAGTTGGTTTCCCAATCAAAAACAACGCGATAAGTATGCTAATCGATTAGGCAACTTAGTTTTGCTTTCTCGTCAGAAGAATCGTGATGCAAAAAACTTTGATTTTCAAGACAAGAAGGAGGAATATTTCACTAGCAGAACGGGTGTATCAACTTTTGCGCTAACTGTACAGGTACTGAGAGAAACGGTGTGGACACCTCATGTAGTTGAGCGACGGCAGAAAGAGCTTGTTGAGATTCTTAAGAGGCTTTGGCGTCTACAGTAGTCGCTGAGGATATTGATCTTATAGTCAGAGCAGTTGTAAAGCGC
The DNA here is from genome assembly GCF_015207375.1 of Coleofasciculus sp. LEGE 07092. Taxonomy (GTDB): domain Bacteria; phylum Cyanobacteriota; class Cyanobacteriia; order Cyanobacteriales; family Coleofasciculaceae; genus LEGE-07092. The sequence goes on from NZ_JADEWY010000128.1 coordinate 8,596, forward strand.
TGGTGAAAGCGGCTAAAGGCATCGCTCCTCAAGCACTAAAATACCTCGCTACCGGATGATACGCCACGATCGCAGTCGTTGACTGTTCAGGATACAACTGTTCGCTTTCATCCATATACAGATTAATCCGCCCAGTCTCCAACAACTCCAGCAATTTATACTGGTCTTGAATATTCGGGCAAGCCGGATAACCAAAACTATATCGAGAACCCTGATAGCGTTGCGCCAACACATCGCGAATCGTATCCGGTTCCTCACTCCCAAAGCCCAACTCCCGCCGAATTCGGGCGTGCGTCCACTCTGCCAACGCTTCCGCCATCTGCACCGCTAACCCGTGGTAGTAGAGATAATCAGTATATTGGTCTGATTCAAACAACTGCTTGGCGTATTGGGTAGCAACTTCTCCCACCGTTACCGCCTGCATCGGAAACACATCTACAACCCCAGACTCTTTCGGTGCATAAAAATCAGCAATGCACAGACGCCGCCCCGATTTTTGTCGAGGGAAATTAAAGGTAGCAATAGGTTGCAGTTGCAACGTCTCTCCAGTATGCAACACAGCCGGGTCATAAAGATGCAATGAATTCCCCTCAGACTGACAGGGGAAATAGCCGTAAATTATCTGAGGATGCAGCAGATTTTCTTCAATACTCCGCTTTTTCCAATCCTCAAGAATCGGATAAACCGTCTCTTGCAAAAACTGGTCGTATTCTTCTCTTGATTGCCCTTGAGGTTTGCGGAATTGCCACTGTCCAGAAGTCAACGCCTGCAAATCCAGATACCAAAATACCTCTTCTAATGGAATATCCTCCGGTTGCAGTAACTGCGTTCCCCAGAAGGGAGGAGTCGGGCGATTAATATCTAACGTTACCGCCTCTGAACGACGAGTATCTTCTTCTCTTGTTGGGTGGGTATCCTGTCCGCCTTTCTTTAAGGATGACTCTTCCTCTGATGAGGGCAGGCGAGACGCTTTCTCTATAGGAGGTGTATGTCCATTTTCTTCTACTTCATCCAAAAATCCCTTAAAATCATCCCAATTATCTGCCCTTTTAGCAGGCATCAATTTGTCCATGAAATGCAAATCAGAGAAAGCATCTTTACCATAAATGACCTCTCCTTTGTAAGTATTCTGGCAATCTTCATGGACAAATTTGGGCGTTAAAGCAGCACCCCCCAAAATTACTGGTACTGTAATACCCCGTTGGTTAAAGGTTTCCAGATTATCCTTCATAAACGCCGTAGACTTCACCAGCAATCCACTCATGGCGATGCAGTCAGCCTTATGCTTTTCGTAAGCTTCAATAATGTTATCAACAGGTTGCTTAATCCCCAGGTTGATCACCTTATAACCATTATTCGTCAGGATAATATCCACGAGATTCTTCCCAATATCATGAACATCCCCTTTAACTGTGGCAATCACCATTGTTCCTTTCGCATTATTCTCCCCGTCTTCTTTTTCCAGGAATGGCTCTAAATATGCCACTGCCGCTTTCATGGTTTCCGCTGATTGCAATACGAAAGGCAGTTGCATTTGCCCGGAACCAAAGAGTTCCCCAACGACTTTCATACCATCTAAGAGGAACGTATTAATAATATCCAGAGGGGGATATTTTTCTAACGCTTTTGCCAGTTGTTCTTCTAACCCAATCCGTTCTCCATCAATAATATGCCGCTTGAGGCGTTCTTCAACGGGGAGGTTTTCATCTTGGGAGCGATCGCGCTTTGTTGTCTTCCCTTCAAATAGTGTGGTAATCTTTGCTAAGGGGTCATAGGTACAAATATCTCCCTCAAATTGCCGTTCGTCGTAAATTAATTTACGGCAGATTTCTTGGTGTTCTGGCTCAATTTTTGCTAACGGTAAAATTTTACTAGCACTGACAATTGCCGCATCCATCCCTGCTGTCATCGCCTCGTGCAAGAACATAGAATTGAGGACTACCCGTGCTGCGGGGTTCAATCCAAAGGAAACATTGGAGACGCCTAAGATAATGTGACAGTCTGGAAGTTCTTGGCGAATCTGACGAATGGCTTCTACGGTGGCTTTTCCATTCGCTCTATCTTCTTCAATCCCTGTAGAAATCGGGAGTGCCAAGGGATCAAAAAAGATTTCATAGGCAGGAATACCGTATTCTACTGCTTGGTGATAGGCGCGTTGTGCGATCGCAAACTTCTTCTCTGCTGTCCGCGCCATCCCCTCTTCATCAATTGTACCAACGACGACACCTGCCCCGTACTTCTTCGCTATCTCCAACACCTTAAAGAAACGCTCCTCCCCATCTTCATAGTTGGTGGAGTTGAGCAAACACTTACCCCCAGCAACCTTTAACCCCGCCTCCATCTTTTCCCATTCCGTGGAGTCGAGCATCAAGGGCAATGTAACATTCGTTACCAAACGGGATACTAATTCGTGCATATCCCGCTCTCCGTCACGCCCCACATAATCCACGTTCACATCCAGAATGTGGGCACCTTCCCTTACCTGGGACTTCGCCAGAGACACCAACCCATCCCAATCTTCCTCATTCAAAAGTGTGCGGCACTTTTTAGAACCACTGGCATTTAAGCGCTCACCCACAATCAGGAACGAGTTATCCTGCTCGTAGGGTTGAGCGCTGTAAATCGACGCGGCGGCAGGTTCAAAGTCATGATGGCGTTCTTTCGGCTTGAGGGTTTTGGCAATTTCTGCTAATTGTTGAATATGCTCTGGGCGCGTACCGCAGCAACCCCCAATCACCTGCACGCCCCAATCTTCTACAAAATGCATCAGCGCCATCCGCAGTTCCATCGGCGTTAGCTTATAGTGGGCATGACCCCCGATGTTTTCTGGTAGTCCAGCATTAGGGATACAAGACACCACAAAGGGCGAATATTCGCATAAATATTTAATATGCTCCTGCATCCGGTCGGGTCCTGTGGCACAGTTGAGACCGAGAATATCAATGGGGTAACGTTCTAAAATGGTCAGCGCCGCACCAATTTCGGAACCGACTAGCATTGTGCCTTGCACTTCCACCGTCACCGACACCATCAGGGGACGCCGTTCCCCTTTCTTCTGAAATACCTCCTCGACTCCATTCAGTGCCGCTTTGATTTGCAGCACATCTTGGCAGGTTTCAATAATAAATAAGTCAACGCCACCGTCATACAGCCCTTCTGCCTGTTCAGCAAAGGTAGCTTGCATCGTGTCAAAGTCAATATGTCCCAGGGTTGGCAGCTTCGTGGTGGGTCCCATGGAACCCGCAACAAACCGGGGTTTCTCTGGTGTGGAGTATTCTGCGGCAATCCGCTTTGCCAGTTCTGCTGCTGTTTTATTAAGATAGTAAGCTTGGTCTGCGAGGTCATACTCTGCCAGTACGATAGAAGTACTGCCAAAGGTATCGGTTTCAATCACATCCGCCCCAGCTTCTAGGAAGTCACGATGCACTTTCTCCACCGCTTCGGGTTTGGTGTGGACTAGATACTCATTGCAACCTTCGTAGTGTGCCCCCCCAAAGTCTTCTGCTGTGAGGTTTTGCGTTTGCAGGTTGGTTCCTGTCGCGCCATCGAAGACGATGACGGGGCGTTCTGGGCTATGGAGGCGGTTGAGGAAGGGGCTGTTCATAAAGGGTGTATCTATAGAAATTTGGGTTAGGCTTTCGTGTCTTTACATTATTGTGCAAAATTTAGGGCATTTGGGAGCAATGGAGCGGGATGAAGAATACAAAACCAGTCAAGACTCAAGACGATAGCAGTGAGGAGCGGGGATTTATCCGGTTAACGACGGATGAAAAAATTTGACCAGGTATACGTTAATTAAGAATACCGTCAGGCTTATCGCTCCCAACGGCTTACGGGTATTGAACGACAATTCCTAATGCCAATACAATCTCTTCAAGTGTACTTTCTTCCAAAACACCGAGCTGCTCTGAAAAACGCTCCAGGGAAACTGAGCGGGTTTGCAACGGATTTGCAGCAGAAATCTTGGTCAGACCGTTCTGTGGTGAGGGGGTAATCTGTACTAACCAAGGAATACTGGAAAACGATGGTTTCCAAGCGGTGATTGGGACAACTAAACGGACTCTCAAACCTATCAAACCATCTGCACTAATCACCACAGCCGGACGGGTTTTCTGGATTTCATCACCTCTAGTTGGGTTGAACTGAACCCGCCAAATTTCACCCCGCCGTGGCTGGTTACTCGTCATCCATACTCTCGCCTTCTACATATTCATCCGTCCACTCCATCCCTTCTGCACCGGGTTGGAAGTGTTCTGCTACAATAGCAGCTTGTTGGGATAGTAGAGCATTACGTTGTGCAACTGGTAGCTTGAGGAAAGCACGACGATCGCGTTGACGTACCTTTGGATGAACCAACTCTTCAGGAATGCGATTTCGCTCAATATAGTCGTTGATTTCCGGTTGGTTATCTAGATAGAAACTTAGAGCATCGAACACTTGAGCTAAAGTCAAGTGGGGTAAGTGCATCGGGATTTCTTCAGGTCTAATGCCCAAACGCCACGACTCGACAATGGCACGAACTGACGTTCTCGTACCACTAATAATCGGTTCGCCTTGCAAAATATCAGCGTTGCGCGTTACATATCGCGAAGTAGCTTCAACAGACATAGGTATACAATTTCTCGATCTGGGACTAAGCTATTTTATTTATTATCCCACTTACAATTATTATTCATCCCGGTATATCGGATTGTGAATATAGCCATACTTGTTGTCAAGCTTTACTCGAGCTAGTCCTTGGGAAGATGACCAAGCGCTATCAAATTGGGGTTTTATCAGAATAGTTCCTGTTTTATCAATATACCCCCACCGATCGCCCCTCTTAACGGCTATTAATCCTTCTGAAAAATCATAAGTATTATCAAACTGAGGCGGAATGAGCATATTTCCTGTCTGATCAATATAGCCGATTTTATCGTATATCCCAATTCCAGCTATACCTTCAGAAATATCACCAGCCCAGTTAAAGTGCGGCGCGATCGCAAAATTGCCGCTCTTATCAATATAGCCAAACTTTTGGGAGTGGGTTGATACTGACGCCAGTCCTTCAGAAAAAGAACTCGCTTCAGAAAATTGGGGTTCAATGACAAATTTTCCTGTATTATCGATATAGCTGTACTGATTATCGACTTTGACGGCGGCTAGTCCTTCAGTAAAGGGATGAACCTCACTAAATTTAGGCTGAGTAACCCATTTGCCGATTTTGTTGATATAGCCATACTGGTTATCGACTTTGACGGGGGCTAGTCCTTCTGAAAAAGGCTCGGCTTCATTAAATTGAGGTGGAATAACCCAGTTCCCAGTTTTATCGATATAACCCCAATTTTCATTGCGTTGAACTGGTGCTAGCCCTTCAGCAAATCTTTCAGCCCAATCGAATTGGGCAGGAATAACCCAGTTTCCAGTCTTATCAATAAATCCCCAAAAATTACCGCTTTTGACGGGGGCAAGTCCTTCTGAAAAAGAGTCAGCCAAGTCAAACTGGAGCGGAATCACCCAATTCCCCCCTTTATCAACATAACCCCACTTGTTATTTATTTTTACCCCTGCTAGCCCTTCAGAAAAGTCATTGGCTGCTTGAAATTCAATGGGTATGGCGATTGAGGGTTGAACGCTCTGTTCTTGAGCTCTTGCAGAGTGATACCGAGCTATGGGAAAATTCGATAGGGTGCTACACCCAGAAATTTGCGCGATCGCTAAACCTAAGCAGAGACTTGTGGCACGAACAAGCCTTTGGTTTCTGGATGCGAAACTTTTTGTTATCATTTCATTCTTTATCCCTGGCACCTGAGTCAACTCAATTATCGATTACCCCCTAGAGTTGGGGAACTATAGGGTTTCCTAGCGTCGTGAAGTACATTGAGTTTTCTTACCCACTCCCCACTCCTCACTCCCTGAAAGTCTATACTTTGGTGACAACCAGTAGGTGTTTTTCCAGATAGGTCAAAATTTTGGGCTGTATCGGTTATTCTACAAGGGTTTCAGGCTATTCTGGCTCACAAGGGGGTGTCACCAGTCCTGTAAGCCTTGCGGGAAAAGGCTTTAAGCTGCTTTTTGCAGAAAAGTCTTGTCAGAGTCAGGGGCTGAAATGCTAAAGTGGTGGAGGTTGTCACAACTGTACCTGGAAAACTAAATATAGTGAGGGTTTCAAGATGCCGCTGTTAGAATTACACTGAATCCCTATCAGGGATTGAAACTCGGCTTACCTTTTTAGCTGCTTGCAGCTCATCTTGGTTAGAATTACACTGAATCCCTATCAGGGATTGAAACAAGCTATGGGGTGAGGTGCAAGTAGAAATAGCCGAGTTAGAATTACACTGAATCCCTATCAGGGATTGAAACTGGGACGAACGAGATCCCCGACTTCTTTGAGAAGTCGGGGATCTTGCTTGACTTGAATAGAATAGAGTAGATTCTTACTGCCGAGCCACGCCATCTTGACGCGCTGCTTGCTGCACAGCACCCGAAACGGCTGTCACAACGCGCTCATCAAAGACGGAAGGGATAATATGTTCCCGATCTAAATCTGCAACATTCATCAGAGAAGCGATCGCATAGGCGGCTGCCAAATACATATTCGTCGTAATTGTGGATGCCCGACAGTCTAGCGCCCCCCGAAAGACGCCAGGAAAAGCAAGAACATTATTAATCTGATTCGGATAGTCACTGCGCCCCGTTGCCATAACAGCGACATCATCCATCACTAATTCCGGCTGAATTTCTGGGATAGGATTCGCCATCGCCATGACAATCGAATCTTTTGCCATTGACCTTACCATATCAGGGGTAAGAACTCCAGGAACGCTGACCCCCAGAAACACATCGGCATCGACTAAGGCATCAGCTAGGGAACCACTCGCTGCCACCGCAAATTCTTGCTTTTGGCTCGTTAAATCCGAGCGGGACTTGCTAATTATACCCCTGGAATCACACATCCAAATGGTACGAGCACCCCCTTTACGCAAGAGTCGCGCGATCGCCACACCTGCTGCCCCTGCCCCATTAATCACAATCCGCACCTCTTCGAGGGATTTTTTAACTAATTTTAGGGCATTGATTAAAGCGGCAAGGCTAACGATTGCCGTACCATGTTGATCATCATGAAAAACAGGAATATCTAACGCTTGTTGCAGTCGCGCTTCGATTTCAAAGCAGCGGGGGGCGCTGATATCTTCTAGATTAATACCACCGAAAACGGGAGCGATATTTTTCACGGTTTCGATAATACTGTCTGTATCTTGAGTAGACAGACAAATCGGGAAAGCATCAATCCTGCCAAACTCTTTAAACAGCATGGCTTTTCCCTCCATCACCGGCAATGCTGCCCCAGCGCCTAGGTTCCCCAACCCCAACACGGCACTACCATCGGTGATAATGGCAACCGAGTTACTTTTTATCGTTAGGGAGTAAACTTGTTGTGGATCTTCGGCAATCGCTTTACAGATACGACCAACACCAGGAGTATAAGCCATTGCCAAATCAGCTTGATTTGTCAGTGCCAGTTTGCTGTGAATGCTGATTTTGCCGCCGCGATGCAGGTTAAACGTGCGATCGTATACCTCAAGAACATTGATATCCTCCAGTGCCTTAACCGCTTGCACGATTTGCTCGGCGTGCTCAGTACTAGCAGCATCCACGCTAATGTCGCGGGTGGAAATTTTCAGAGTCTGTTCGACGAGGGTAATCTGCCCTAGATTACCACCAACGTGAGCGATCGCCTGGGTAACAGTCGCTAACATTCCAGAACGGTTGGGAAGAGTTAAGCGAATCGTTAAACTAAAACTAGAGTTGGGTGTCAAGTCTGCCATGCTTTGTTGATTGCGGATTTCAAATTCTAGATCTTAAATGGAATTTAAAATTGCAAACGAAAATTTAACATTTATCCTAGCCTACAAGAACTTGCCGACGAGCAATAGTACTCAATTACACCAGGGAGGTTACTGCCACAGTTATGGCAAGTCTCTATACTGAAATCGATATCAACGCCCCAAAACAGAAGGTTTGGCAGGTTTTATTCCAGAAAGAGCGCTGGAAGTACTGGAACACATTTTTATTTGACAGCGACTCAAAACTGCCATTTCAACAGGGGCAGGAACTTTACCTCTCACTACGCAGGTTGCCCAAGGATGATGAGACAGAGTTCGAGCCATTAGTGACACAAGTTTTACCCGGTGTCTGCCTACGATGGGTTTCCTCAATCCCTGGCTTTCGCAACGAGTATGTGTTTGAATTGCAAGAGATTGGCGTTGGTCGAACCAAATACGTTCACCAAAGCAATTTTTCAGGAGTCTTAACCCGTCTGTTTTTACCCTTTATCCGAGACGACGAACACCGAGGGATGCAACGCATGGCAAGGGAATTGAAGCGGTACGTTGAGCAATTTTGACTCATCTCACATCTTGCACCATTATCAGTAAACCTGAAAACCAGCCCAGAGTTCAAACTCCGACCTAATAGCTCAAGTCCATTGAAACTGATAACTTGCACCCTTGTCAGTAAACCCGAAAATCAGCCCGGAGTTCAAACTCCGGGCTAATAGCTCAAGTCCATTGAAATGGACTAAAACTCTTATCCAGTCGTATGCCAGACGAATGCAAGCTATGAGCCAGTGGTTTAAACCACTGGCGGGTTGTCGCGACTGGCGCAAGATCTGAGTCATGCTATGTCGTTTCCCAATTTACTGAAGTATAGTC
>NZ_JADEWY010000129.1 GCF_015207375.1 Coleofasciculus sp. LEGE 07092
GTCCCCTTGTCCCCTTGTCTCCTTGTCTCCTTGTCCCCTTGTCCTCTTGTCCCCTTGTCCTCTTGTCTCCTTGTCCCCTTGTCTCCTTGTCCCCTTGTCCCCTTGTCTCCTTGTCCCCTTGTCCCCTTGTCTCCTTGTCTCCTTGTCCCCTTGTCTCCTTGTCCAGAACACCCCCATTCCCTACCTCAGTGCGGATGGTAATTATTCGTGGCGAGGGTTGCGAATCTAAAGCGTCAATTGCATTACAGAGTAGATTCATAAATACCTGATTCAATTGACTGGCATAACAAATAATGTTAGGCAATTGACCGTAGTCTTTAATAACTTTTATTTTTGGGCGAGTCCCCTCTGCTCTCAATCGGTGTTGTAAAATTAGGAGAGTGCTGTCAATGCCTTCGTGGATATCAACAAGCTTTAGCTCGGACTCATTTAGTCTAGAAAAATTTCTTAGGGATAGAACAATTTGCTCGATTCGTTCAGCTCCCACTTCCATGGAGTGGAGGAGTTTTTGCCAATCGTCTTTTAAAAACTCCCAGTCAATTTCTCGCTCAATTTGTAGAATGTCAGGGGTAGGGCTGGGGTAACTCTGCTGATAGATATTAATCAGACGATTTAGTCCGTAAAAATAGTCACGGGCACAGCTCAGATTACCCAGGATAAAGCTAACGGGATTATTGATTTCGTGGGCGACTCCTGCTACCATTCTCCCTAAGCTCGACATTTTTTCGGTTTGAATGAGTTGAGTTTGAGCCTGTTTCAATTCGTCTAGAGCTTTCTTGAGCGCTTGGGCTTTTTCTCGTTCTCGTGCTTCTGATTGCCGCAGAGCCTCTTGCGATCGCTGGCGTTCAATGGCTATCTTGGCAAGGTAGAGGGTTTGGTCAATCAAGTCTTGGTCAAGGTTCGTGGCAGTTGTCGGTTGGTTGTAATATCCGGCAAAGGTTCCTAGGACTGTGCCTTCACTGGACAGAATGGGGCTAGACCAGCAGGCTCTGAGTCCGTAAGATAGGGCTAAATCTTTGAAATCTGCCCATAGGGGATTGGTGGCAATATCCCTAACGATGACAGTTTTTTTATGATAGGCGGCTGAACCGCAAGAGCCAACATTAGGACCAATGGCTACCCCATCAATGGCTTGGTTGTAACCCTCTGGTAAACTAGGAGCTGCACCGACGTGTAACTTACCCTCTTGAAGGAGGAGAAACGAGCATCGCATCTGTTGAGAGCATTCTTCAACTAACTCAGCAAGAGTCGTGAAAATTTCTGGGAGTGGTGCATTAGAGGCAATAAGTTCGAGGATGTGATTTTGTTCAGCTAACAGAGTTTCGGCTTGTTTGCGTTCAGTGATATCGAGTGCCGTACCGAAGAGTTTAATAACTTGCCCTTGCTCGTTAACAACTGTTTCTCCTCGTCCTTCAATGTAACGAATTTCACCCCCCTCTTCCTTCTTTTCAAAGAAAGGCGGCGAAGAAGAGTTGGTTTCACGTCGTAGAATCCGAAAGTCAAATTTAAAGGATTGTTCCTCTTGAATGGCTCGCATAACTTTGTTTTGCCACAAAGCTCGGTCATCGGGATGAATCTGCTGAATATGCTGCTTATAGGTAGGTTCGGGTTGGGACAGGTCAAAACCGAAAATGCGGAATAGCTCCTCTGACCAGGTAATCTTCCGAGTAAGAACATCAAATTCCCAATTTCCGATATGGGCAACTCGCTGGGCTTCTGCTAGGCTCGCTTCAGAAATACGGAGTTTTGCTTCTGCTTGTTTGCGTTCAATTCCTACCGCTATCTCGTTGGCAACGGAGGCGAGGGTGTCTAGGGTCGTTTCGTCCAAGGGATGACGGGCGAACATTGCCATCACACCCATCAGCCGCTCTTCTACAATCAGGGGGTAGCCAGCAAAGGACACCATTGCCTCTTGTCGCACCCATTCTGGGTTACTGATGTAGGGGTCATTGTTAACCTCATTGGTGAGGTGGGGTTGGCGTTCTGAGGCAATGCGACCAATTTTGAAACTGCCTACCGACACTCTCGCGTGAGTACCGTTGATGTGAGTATACATCCCAGCCGATGCTTGCAACTCCAGCATATTTTCTGGGGGGTTCAGCGTCCAAATTCGGGCGAATGCCACATCAAGGTGTTGGACAAAGGCTTCTGTACAGCGAAAAAGCATAGCGGCTAAATCGCTTTCCTGACTGACGGCAAATCCGATATCAGAGCGTAAGGCAGAACGCCGCGCCGTTTTCGCTAACTCTGATTCTGCCAGTTGGCGATGCTTTGCAGCAGCTTCGTGAGCGCAAATTTCCTGGTGCAGAAGGGTATTTTGGGATTGGAGTTGCTGGGTTAATAAACGCAGATGGAGGTGGATTTTGACGCGGGCTAAAACTTCTTCGAGTTGAATCGGTTTGCTGATATAGTCCACTGCCCCCAGGCTCAACCCTTTCACTTTATTCTCTGACTTAGACGAATCAGCCACCGCTGTCATAAAAATAACGGGGATATCTTTCGTCTTCTCCCAAGCTTTCAGGCGACGGCAAGTTTCAAACCCGTCCATCTCCGGCATCATCACATCTAATATGAGCAGCTCTGGCTGAGTAGTTTCCAGAATATTCAACGCTTGGAAACCGCTTTTAGCAATCAGCACCTCAAATCCTGACGCTCTCAAAAAATCAGAAACCAATTTCAGATTGGCAGGGCTATCATCTATGATTAGGATTCGCTCTTTGTTAGTGCTATGGTTTGACTCTAACTCAGGGTTTGATAAGTTGCCTTTAAGGGTTTGATTTAATGAATGATTTGGGTGTATTAGCATTTTATATAAAACTGCAACTTATTGCGTTTTTATTCTGAGTCATTATGAAGATATTTTGCAACGAGCTTTGCAATCTCTTCACAATCACCCATTGGCAACCAGTTCCACACCAGAGATACAAAGGACTGATTGACTGACAAAAGTTTAGCACCCTTACCCCCAACTCGTCTCCTAGAAAGCTTTCTGCGCATCTGCTCACAGGTTTTGTCACTCAACCAGGGGTGTCGTGACTAGGCGCAGCAACAGAGCGGTCAATTAAGATGATAATGGCTTCATAATCAAACTCCTCCGACAGCTCCTGTATTCTACTGACAAAAGCACTATACTCAGGGCTTAAGGACTCAAGTCGCAGAATTTCCTGCTCAACACCTGCAACAGCACCTATCCTAGCAGCTTGATACAAAGGAACTAATTCCTCTGTTGGGGGTATCACTATTTCTGAGGGGCTAGTCAAACATTCCTCAGCCCCAGCTTGATCATAAATCCAGGATAAATTTAAGTAACTTTTGACTTGGGTTAATAAGTCTTTAACGTTGATGGGTTTAGAGAGAAAATCATTGCAGCCAGCATCTAAACTCTGAAGTCGGTCAGATTCAAAGGCATTCGCTGAAATTGCAATAATCGGTGTAGTCTGAAACTCGGGTAATTGCCGGAGTTGTTGCGTCATCTGGTAGCCATTGATCACAGGCATCACTAAGTCAGTGATTATTAAATCGGGTTGAAGCGCAACTGCCTTTTCTAACCCTTCTTGTCCATTTCCTGCTTCTATAACTTCAAAGCCAAGGGGTTCTAAGATATTCATCAAAATTGCCCGATTTTCCCAACGGTCATCGATAACGAGGATTGTTTGTCTAGTGTCAGAATAGCCAACAATAGCATACCTTGATTTTGCTGGTATTTGCTCTATCGTGGTTGAAACAACTGGCAAATCTACATCGAACCAAAATTTGCTGCCAACATCGGGGGTACTCTCGACAAAAATTTCGCTACCCATTAACTCAACAATTTTCTGACTAATCGCTAATCCTAACCCAGTTCCTTCTGAACGCCGGGAAGTATCCCCCACTTGCTCGAAGGGTAAGAATATTTTTTCACCTTGTTCTGGCGTCATGCCGATGCCTGTATCTTCAATTTGAAAGCGAGTTTTTTGTAGGATAATTTGCCCTTTGTTATTTGTTCCTTGGGAATCATTAATCACGAATGACTCAGGATGAATGACACTTGCTGTAAACGTTACGCTACCTCTATCGGTAAATTTTACGGCATTAGAAAGCAGGTTCATTAAGACTTGGCGGAGTCGTTTTTCATCAACATGAACGACTGCTGGGAGGGGGGTAAGGAGAATGTGGTTAAAGATGATGTCTTTTTGGGTAGCTTTGAGGCAGAAAATTTCTACTAGATCTGTGAAAAAAGAGGGGAAATGAAAAGCGTTTGGGTAAAGTTCGAGTCTATCAGCTTCAATTCTAGACAAGTCTAAGATATCGTTAATCAGCGTGAGTAGGTATTCACCGCACTGGTAAATTGTGTCAATTCCTTTCTTTTGCTTGGGAGTGCAATTTTTATCACCTTGCAGAATTTGGGCGTAGCCTAAAATACCATTGAGGGGGGTGCGGAGTTCGTGACTCATATTTGCTAGAAATTGACTTTTGGCGCGGTTAGCGGCTTCGGCTTCTTCTTTTGCCTGTTGCAGTTCAGTTAAGTCACGTAGACTAACAACTACCCCTGAGATTGTTTGGTCTATTTCAGTATAAGGAGAGTAAGTAATGCCTAAAAAACGTCGGTTTTTTTTCGGAAATTCAAACCACAATTGCCAATCAATTGTCTCCCCAGTCAGACATCGATCTAAGCGTTCTTTAACTACAGTTTCAAATACGTCCGCGCCCAAAACTTCAGAAACTGAATGTCCGAGAATCTGATCATCCCGTTTCTTATGCCAAGTTAAATAGGTCTGATTAACGACTTGATAGATATAATTCTGATCTAATAATGCAATACCATCGGCTGTCGCTGAAACAATCCATTCGTACTTTTGTAAGGCTTGTTCTGCTTGCTTGCGAGCGCTAATATCTCGCAAGGCAACAACATAGGCGATTTCTCCCAGCCACTGCATTTGAGTGGCTTTCATTTCGGCAGTCCGAATTTCTTTATTACTGATTAACTCTAACTCTGTGGTTTCTCCTAAAGGTATTCCCCACTGATAGTCAAGTAACTCATCTAGGGACATATTAAATAGCTGGGTGGCGGCTGGGTTGGCAAAAAGCACCCAACCCTCCTGATTGATAATCATGATACTGTCAGAGGTGTTGGTAATGATAATATTGAGCTGCTCTTCACTATGCCTTAGTTTTTCCTGTGCAAATTTATGATCACTAATGTCCTGAGCAGTACCTAAAATATTGATGACTTGATTATTCTCATCTCTGGCAAAGACAACTTCCCGCGATAGCAACCAGCACCAGGAACCATCCTTGCGCTGAAACCGAATTTCAGTTGTCAAAACCTCGCCATCAACAGCAGTTTTCCAATAGTTGAGGTTGCGTTCAAGTAGCGGTAAGTCATCAGGATGTAAAACATCTAGGAAGAACTGAGAACCGCGTTGCAGTATTTCTTGAGGAGAATAGCCGAGGATTTTGATGGATTGGCGATTGATATAGAGATTGCTGCCAGTGATTGGGTTAAAGAGGTAGAGAAGTTGAGGAGAATTATTGGTAACTTGTTCAATAAAATGGTTTCTCTCTTCCAGTTCTGCTTCAAAGCGTTTGCGATCGGTAATGTCTCGCACAATCGCCCACATTATTTCCGGTTGCCCCGCCTCATTTCTCTGACAATAAGCGCTAATTTCAACCGGAAATATTATCCCATCTTTGCGAATATATTCCTTTTCGTAGGTATCGGAGTATCCCCTGCCAATAATTTGTTTCTCGACAATTTCAGACTCCATTGAATCCCACTTATCAGGTGTTATTTCTTGATAGTTTTTTTGCTGGAGTTCCTCTAGAGAATACCCCAGCATCTTTTGGTAGCTGGCGTTGCAATTCAGAAATCTCCCCTCCCTTTGTGTGAATACAATGCCATCCACGCTCTTCTCAAAAAGTTCTCGATAATGCTCCTCACTCTTTCGTAATGCTTCCTCTGCCTGTTTGCGATCGCTAATATTACGGGCAACCCAAACCACTCGATTATCTGGTAAGGGAGAAATGCAAGCACTTAACCAAATCTTTTGGTTATTGATAAGTAGACTATAGTCAAAATTGATACTTTGCTGAGTTGTCAATACCTGTTGCACTGGAGCAAACCAAATCTCTTCAGTATCCTCTTGAAAAAATGGCTCGACTATCAAGTTGAGCCGATTAGTATCCCAGGCGTCTCCGTAGATTACCCTTGTTGGTATAATTTGTATGCTTTTTTTCTGATCAATAATGAGTACAATATCGGTAATTGAATCGAAAATTATGCGAACTTGTTGAGTAGAACTCTGAAGCTTTGCTTCTATCAATTTGCGCTCACCAATTTCCAGTTTTAATCGCTCATTAGTACAAACTACTTCGGCTGTACGTTCGGCAACTTGAGATTCTAAGGTATGATGGTAGTCAGCTAAGAGTTGTTCGGTTTGTTTGCGTTGAGTGATATCAGCAAACCTATTAATATAATAAATAATCCCTGTAGAAATGATTAAAGCAGCAATACACAGCAGAATAGTGGTGTGAGTATTGGTGTGAATCTGTGCCAAGAAATCTGATTCTGGAACAACCGTCACAATCAACAAATTTAAACCCTTGTCATCTTGATAGGGAATGACGCGGATAAAATGGTGTTCATGAAGCCTTTTTGCAGGAGAATTGCCCTGCATATCCATCTCTAATTGTTGGGCTGATTGGATGGTTTTCAAGCTGCCAAAGGTTTTCTCTAACTGCTGAGTCGCTGCTCTCATCACGGGGTTGGCACTCTCCAACGCAGATAGCCGCCGAAATTTGATTTCTCCCGGTTGAGAAATGTCATCGGGTGAAAGAGACTTAGGATTCAAGGAAATGAAAGAGGGTTGTGCAGCAGAGTTGGCAATCAACAGACCATTTCGCTCTAAAATAAACACCTGTCCTCTTTTACTGATAGGGAGTGTTTTGAGAAAGTCATTGAGCTGTTCAAGACTGAGGTTGACGGAGAATACCCCTTCTAGCTGTTGAGAGGCGTTATAGAAGGGGGTATAGGCATTAATGGTTAGTAGATTTGAGACTCCGATTTGGAAAGGCTCGCTCCACCCTGGTTTTCCTGTTTCAATGGCACGACGATACCAAGGACGTTCTCGGACATCAATGTTCTCTAGGGTTTCTAAATATCTAACTAAATTCCCTCCCTGATCAATGGCATAAAGCTTTAACTGATTTGGATTATTGGGCTGTGAGCGTCCAGCTTCAAAGGGTAATTCTGTCGGCTTAATATGAGTTAATGCTGCTTCAAATTGAGTAGGGCTAACCCGGTGAATCAGGCGAAAATCTCCCTGAGCAGTCCCTAACATCAGACTTGTCACCTCTGGCAAGTAACGATGTTGTTGGATGAGATATCGATGGAGTTGATCTAAGTTTTCCAGATTGATTGTGCCAGATTCCAGAGCAGCAATATGGGACTGATTAAGGTAGTGAGCCGTTTTGAGGTAGCTGTTCAGCTCTTGAGTGACGCGATTGCCCGTTTCTGCCATCAACTGATCTACTAAATCTTCAACCGCCTGTTGCCCACTTTTGAAGGAAAGATACCCCACCAACCCCACCGTTCCAACGATTTGCAAGACAAAAGGGACAATCAGGACAGTCCGCAGGGGAAGTTTTCCAGCGATTCTGGCAGTTAAGCGGTTGAGAGATTGAATGCGCAAGGGTGACTCCGATTCAGTTGTGTCATCTCACTTTCTCTTTCTACCTTAAGGCAGATAGCAATAAGGGGAGAAGGAGCAATCTTCCCAAACCTACGAGGACACAGCTAAAATCAGCGGAGCGATCGCATCTTGAATAAAGCTGCCAAAAATGTACCCCAGAATATTTGGGAACGCTACCCAGAGATTGAGTGGCGTAAAATTACTGGATTACGTGGCATCTTAGCTCATACCTATTTCACGTTGAATAATGTTGAGGTGAATACTATTTCGATCACCGATTTTGTCAGTACTGCTCCCCGTCCGTTGGTGATTGCTCACCGGGGTGCAAGTGGCTACCGTCCGGAGCATACATTGGCGGCGTATGAGCTGGCGATTGAAATGGGGGCGGACTATATCGAACCCGATTTGGTAATAACTAAAGATGGGGTTTTGGTTGTCCGTCACGAAAATGCGATCGCTATTTTGAATCCTGATACAGGCGAGGTGATTGAGGCAACGACAGATGTAGTAGAGCGTCCGGAATTTGCTGACCGCCTGACGACTAAAATTATTGATGGTCAAGAACTTACGGGTTGGTTTACTGAAGACTTCAACTTAGCAGAACTGAAAACCTTACGAGCCAAAGAGCGACTTCCACAACTGCGGGGGACTGAGTTTGATAATCTATTTGAAGTGCCGACTCTGGAAGAAGTCATTCAGCTAGCCCAGAGCAAAAGTGCTGAACTAGGGCGCACTATCGGCATTTACCCAGAAACCAAGCATCCCACCTATTTTGACTCTATCAGGTTATCCCTCGAAGAACCCCTTGTTGAAATACTCAACCAGTACGGCTACACTGAACCCCAGGCTCCGGTTTTCATCCAGTCCTTTGAAACGGCTAACCTGAAAGACCTCAATGAGATGACGGAGGTGCTACTGGTACAGTTATTGAATGTATCGGGTCAGCCTTACGATTTTATCAATGACCTCGACCCTAGCGACAATAGCGATCGCACTTATTTAGATTTGGCAACTCCGGCAGGATTAGCGAAAATTGCCGAATACGCCGATGGTATTGGGGTTAACAAACGGCTGATTGTACCCACTGGTACTGATAGAAGCTTAGTTGATCCTACCTCATTGGTTGAAGATGCCCACGCCGAGGGTCTACTTGTCCACGCTTGGACGTTCCGCAATGAAGATGTTTTTTTAGCTCCAGATTATCAAGGAAATCCGGAGCTAGAGTATCAGCAATTCTTCAGCTTGGGTATTGATGGATTGTTCAGCGACTTTCCAGATAAAGCGTTTGAGGTTGCTAGTCAGCTTTATCCCTTCACGCCACCCGATCCTCGAGGGGGTGCAGGAAAGTATCTAAATGAACTACTCCGCCCATGCTAGTTGCATGGACGAAGTTTCTTACGCTTCATTTGACCTAGTTGCGACATAGCTCCCGTATGCTTACGAGTCTTTGTCGTAGAGCTAGAATCATCGACGTTTGTGAGGGTAGTTCCTACCCCCAGTGCGTAATTGACGCACACAATAGCTGATGCTACATCCCTGTCTTCGGTATAGCCACAGCTAGAGCATTGATGAACCCGTTGAGACAAAGACTTTTTCTCAACACGCTTAATTGTTGCTTGGAGAGCATGACTACCTAACTCTTTGTACTCACGGAAGCACTCCTTGAATGCTGGTAAGCAATTCTGCTGCTGGAAATAATCAACCGACTTACCAAATTCAAGATAAGAAAAATGATTAGGAATTGCTTTCCAGCAGGTAAAGGCAATAGGACAAACTCTGGTAGAGACGTTCCGCCGGAACGTCTCTACTAAATTCATATATGTCCTAACCGTCTTGGCAGTTGCTATATTTGTGTTAAAGGTGGATTAACGTTGTTAGATATCAGGACACGGCATTGCCGTGTCCCTACGATACCTACAAAAATCCACCCAATCATCAATTCCCTAACACGGGTACAGTCCGATCCGAAGGAGGCGGCGGCAACGTTTGAGAACCCCCTGCCGGAACCTCAATAGTCGGCACTTCCACCGACGGAGCCGTTGGCTCATCATCTGGCTTCGTAAAAATAAACTCCCGCGCAGGTTTTGAAGGTTCAGCTTCCCGCGTCACGGCAGGCGGTAACGGTGGCGGAGTTGTACTTACCCCAGGCGTAACCGGAGCCGCCGTATCACTCGTCAGATAGAGGTGTCCTAATGCCTTACCTTGATAGGTTCGTCTCGTCAACCGCCAATTTGGTTCGAGAACAATTTTGTGAAAATTGCCCTGACTGACACCTCCGCTTCTGCCGAGAATAACTTCTGGCGCACGGCGATTCATCCGATTTGTACCGACTAGCAGCAGTTCCCCATTCCGTTCTACAATTCTGAGCAGGTAGTCTAAACCCAAATCTTGACCGCTCATCCGCATGGAATAACCATTACTGTCAGTACTGCGTCCGCAAATACCCGTAAAGTCAAAATTTAAAAGTAAAGGATCGACAACCGTTGGACTACTGCCACTCTCCTGCCAGCACGCTCGTTGATTAGAACGCTGTTCGATAATGAGCAACTGATATTTGCCTTCTCCAAAGGGAGCCGCAACAGCAATAAAGTTATCCTCGTTTACTTCTGCGTTGTCAAAGGTGCCAGCCATTGTTGGACTCAACACCCCAACTGCCAGACAGGAGGCTGTCGCTAGCAAGGTAGCTTTGAGCCATCGCAAACTTTTCATGGTTAAAGTAATTGAAGCTA
Source organism: Coleofasciculus sp. LEGE 07092 (assembly GCF_015207375.1). Lineage (GTDB taxonomy): Bacteria > Cyanobacteriota > Cyanobacteriia > Cyanobacteriales > Coleofasciculaceae > LEGE-07092. The sequence continues at coordinate 10,400 of NZ_JADEWY010000129.1, forward strand.
ATTTCTACATTTCACGATAGACGCTCTTAGCTCCAAATAAGCTCCCTTAACTTCAGATTTAGTGAAAAACGCCGGAAGCCCTACGCTGATAGGGATTACAGCGGTTTTATAGTGAATAGACTCCATTTTTACCCCCCTAGCCCCCCTTATCAAGGGGGGAACTGTATAGCGCTACGCGCTAGGGAACGGGGAACAGGAAACAGGAAACAGTAATCTGTGACTGGGTTTCAGGATGTAGGGATGTCCTAACCTAAACTTGTAATGCTATACCACACTAGACCTCTTGAAAAAATGCACTATATCCCTCCCCTTAGTAAGGGGAAAGAGTCTGATTTTTCTTGCTTCCCCCCTCGTTTCTAACTTCCCCCCTTTATAAGGGGGGATTGAGGGGGGTGAGTTTTTGACTTTTGCAAGAGGTTTACTGACTCGCAAAGTGCTGTAAGGGGAGTTTCAATTGGAAATAGAGCCTCTTTAGGCTTAGTTTCAATCCCTGATAGGGATTATAGAGGATTTCGACAAAAGGCGTTTGCTTCTTTGAGGGAACAAGAAGCAGTTTCAATCCCTGATAGGGATTATAGAGGATTTCGACATAGGTGTGCATTACCAAGACGCTGGGGCAGACGGTTTCAATCCCTGATAGGGATTATAGAGGATTTCGACATATATGGATCTCGGATTACGTCTATTATTTGATCTAGTTTCAATCCCTGATAGGGATTATAGAGGATTTCGACCTACATTTGTGCAAGATTTATCAAAGAAATGGAAGTTTCAATCCCTGATAGGGATTATAGAGGATTTCGACGTGCTTCCCCTTTCCTGAATCCCTCTCGTGGCGTGTTTCAATCCCTGATAGGGATTATAGAGGATTTCGACCACCTAACCGATCAGGGTTACTTTAAGTCCATCGAGGTTTCAATCCCTGATAGGGATTATAGAGGATTTCGACCCGTCAAGACTTACCCCACGATAGGGGATGAGCTAGTTTCAATCCCTGATAGGGATTATAGAGGATTTCGACCCGCAGACATCCAGAACCCTTACTGTATTCAGTTTTCAAGGTACGTTGGTGACAACCTCCTCTTATAGTAGCATTCCAGAGCCAAAAGTTGACAAGCGGAAAATAAAAAATTAGCTGAAATCTATTCCCAGCAAGGCTTTCAGCCACCGTGACACCCTCACTGCCAGAGTAAAAGCGGCAAACCCTTGTGGAATAAGGAATGCAGCCCCAAAAATGAATTACCCTCAGAAAACACCTACAGGTTGTCACCATCAAGCAAAAAAGCATTGAATTATCTGGCAGTAGCTCACTGCCTTTTAGGTGGAATTAACTGTCAGAGGTTGAACCGCAAAGGTAAGAACCGTCTCATCCACCCCTTTCAACTTCAGGGGACGGTACTTAGAGATCGCATCATCATCTAACCAATCGGCAACCGAAGCAGACACGAGAATCGAATTAGGTTCTGCCGCTTCTTGCAACCGCGCCGCAATATTCACCGAGGGTCCAATTGCCGTATAATCAGACCGTTCCTTACCCCCAAACATCCCAACTACCGCCGTTCCCTGGTGAATACCACACCGGAACCGCACTGGCGGCGGTCCCCCATTCCCCACAATTCCCTTTTCCAACCACTGTTGGTTCAATACCTCTAAAGACTGTAGCATTTGCCGTGCCGCTGCGATCGCTCGCCGCGCCTGTTCCTGGGGCGTCAATTCCTCGGGAGCACCAAAAATCGCTAAAATCCCATCCCCCATGAACTTATCTACTGTGCCGCCATTATCAAACACAGCAATGGTCATAGCCGCCAGATACTCGTTGAGTAACTCTGCCACCCGACGCGATCGCAAAGTATTCGACAGTTCCGTAAAACCCACAATATCGCTAAACAGCGTTGTAATCAAACGCGGTTCTGGATGCAAATCGAGTAACAGCTCTCCCCTTGCCGCCTTCTTAACCATAGCTGGGGGCAAAAATCGCCGCAACACCGACTCTGTTAAATAGGTATTCAACTCCACAACCCGCTGCTCATTTTCCTTCAGCGCCAGCAAATTCCGTACCTCTGCCAGCAATTCCCGGTCATTAAACGGTTTAGACAGATAGGCATCTGCGCCCTTTTCTGCCCCCTCAATCCGACTCGCTTCATCCGCCTTTGCCGTTAGCAACACAATCGGCGTCCCCTTCAACTCCTCCGATTCCCGAATCAGGCGAATCAAATCCAAACCCGATACCCCAGGCATCATCAAATCCGTTACGATCAGGTGAGGATGATGGGTTTTCGTCTTTTCAAATCCCTCCTGTCCATTGCGAGCCGTCCAAACCTGATAGCCTGCCTGCCGCAAAATCAGGGAAACATAACTCCGCAAGTCCGTATTATCATCCACGACCAAAATCCCAGATTGGTGAGCCCCAGCAGAGTTCAACGATTGAACTAAGGAACTGTTCTGAGAGACAATTTCCTGTATCTGTCCATTATTCTGTTGCTCTTCCTCATCCTCCAAAGACGATTCAATTTCCAAATCAGCTAATTCCACCGCTGCCCGACTCGACTGAATTTCTGTAGGCACTTCCAGAATCTGCTCTAGGGGTAGGTGAGCGGTTCCCGTTTGCAGCCAAACAGTAAACGTCGTCCCTTCTCCAGGAATTGAATTAACCGAAATTTGACCGCCGTGGAGTTCCACCAACTCTTTAACCAACGCCAGTCCCAAACCACTGCCTTCATAGGAGCGATTTAGGGACCCTTCTGCCTGTCGGAACCGCTCGAATAAATGGGGAATTTGCTCCTTGCTAATACCAATACCGGTGTCAGTAATTCGCATCCGCACATGGTCTCCTGCCGGTTCTATGGCAATGGTAATTCTCCCTTTGGCGTTGGTAAACTTCATTGCATTCGACAAGAGGTTGTAAAGTACCTTGTCAAATTTTTCTGCATCTAAATAAATTGGCGGACAAGGTATCAGTTGGGAGGCAAGGCTGATTTCTTTCTTTTCACAATAGGGTCGAAAGGCTTCAATAATTTGGCTGACAAACTCGATCAGGTCGCAGGGACGAAAACTCGATTGCATCCGTCCGGCATCAAGTCGTTGTAAATCTAAAAGTTGATTGACCAACCGCAACAACCGTCGGGAATTGCGCAGGGCAATTTCGCTTTGAGGGTAGGATAATCCTTGTTGTTGATTGACTGCTGATTCTAATGGTCCAATGGTCAGGGTCAAAGGTGTACGGAATTCATGGGAGACATTTTGGAAAAACTCAGTTTTCTGTCGGTCTAATTCCAGCAACCGCTCGGCTTGCTGCCTGGTTTTTTGGTAAAGCCGCGATTGTTGAACGGCGATCGCTGCCTGGGATGCTACAGCTTGAGCCAAGTCAATTTCAGAGGGCAGCCAGCGGCGGGGTTTGTTGATTTGTCGCAGGGTAATGCTACCAATAATTTTGCCATCTACAAGTAATGGCACTACCAACAGGGCACGGGCAGGTTGGCGCAGGGGTAGGTCAAACCCGTTCATGTCTGGACTTGCGGCTAGGTCGTTGAGGACGACTGGCGAAGACGTACTGACTACCTGTCGCAGTACCGGATTGCCAGAAATGGGTACTTTTGATTGTGGCAGTTGCAGGTAAGTTGGGGGGGCATTGGGTGAAGCTTGCTCAATCTCGCAATACAGGGGAGATCCCTCTATTCCCGCTTCCTCATCCAAGCTGGCATCGGGGATATGTGTTCTCCAGACTTGTGCCGATTTCCCATCGTACAAGCCGACACATTGAACGAACTCATCCTCTTCACTCCACAAAGAAAGGACACAACCATCAACCTTGAGCGCCACCCCCAACTGTTGGGTAATGGCGGTGAAAATCTCTTGGGGGTCTAGGGTGGAACGGATGGCAGTTGTAATCGTGTTAATTAAAGTTTGCTGAGTAGCTAAGGCATGGATCTGTTCGTAAGCGCGTGCCTGAGAAATAGCAAGGGCAGCTTGATCGGCAACCATGACGACGAGCTGTATTTCGTCATTTTCCCAGATATGGGTTTCGCTACGCTGATGCAGTCCCATAACTGCTACCAACTCTTGTTGGCTGACTAGAGGTACGATTAGGGTTGAGCGAATATTAGCTTGCTGGTAGGCACGGAATCGCTGTTTGGCTTCTGCATCATCCCCAGTTAATCGCTCATCACTTAAGACATCGTTAATAATGCTAACTTCACGGGTTTCCCATACCGTCTGGGTCAAAAGCGGCGTGAGCGTTACGGCTTCGCTGGCATCGGAGACGCTATCGGTAACAATTGAGCGGGAAGTCAGTTCTGCCGGGAATAGGTTAGGTGTGGGTTGGCTGAAGGTGGGCGTCGCCCCATTACCGGAGTGTTCACTCTGTGATCGCTGATAAACAAAGCCTTCATCGACCAATTGCCCCTCCTGAAAGGGACGTAAAATACAAACATCTACTTCTAGGACATGACCCACCGTTTCGACGATCCGTTGCAGGATGTCTTGGAGAGGAGAGCGATCGCTTTGGTCATACTGGGCGTTACGAATGGTGTTCGTCACCGTATTGAGGAGCGTTTCTCGCCGCAGTGTCTGACATAATTCGCTGGTACGAGACTTTAAGACGTTGTGGGTATCCATTGCCTGCCGCACAACTGACTTGAGTTCGTCGGCATTCCAGGGTTTGGTAACATATTTAAATACTTTACCAGCGTTGATCGCTTCTACTAGGTCTTCAACATCGGTGTAGCCTGTCAGAATAATTCGGATGATATCGGGGTACTGAGCAGCGGTGATGCTTAGAAACTCAGTGCCGCTCATTAACGGCATCCGCTGGTCGGAAATGATTACAGCAATATCCCCTTCCTGGGCTAAAACTTCCAGGGCTGCCGGACCATTATCTGCCCTCAATACTTTGTAGTCTCGATGGAATGTCCGGTAAAGCAAGTCAAGATTGTCGGGTTCGTCATCGACAACCAGAAGTTTAGGCTTGCTCATTTCGTGGGATCTCATGCACCGCTCTCCTGCTGCCAGAGATTGATTAAGTACAGTCTGCACGCTCTTCACAGATGCTTCCCGATGGAATGGCTGGTTCGGTGAGCCATCTCCGGCTCGAACAATCGGTTTGAGTTTCAAGGCTGGCTTTAAGAAGCATAGTAATCGTTCTGAGACGATTCGGGTCTGTGGCTGTAGTCAGTGGTGCACCCCAATCGATTTTAATTTTTGTTTTTCAGTAGGGTTATCTCCTCGCTACGGGGAAGTTCACTGCAACAATTGCTGCTAGTGTTTTAGCCTTCCATCCAGTGCTGATTACTGCGAAAAGCGGTTGACCAATAGTGATTTTTTCGCTAGTCATGAAAATCAGCGTCTTGAAACCCTACTTTGACAGTTTGGGTTATCCCGAATGCAGGCGTTTGATTGGGTTGAACTTCCAGGAAAGCTCCACCTTGGGAAGCCCGGAGGCAATGTCCTACTTGTACAATACTATCTCTCTAGAAACTTAAAGTTGCACGAGTTCTTGTACAATTGTCCCATGGACTGCAAGCCTAGTAAAGGTTCAGCAGATTTCTTGTGCAAGTGCATCTCGGAAAAAGTACTGGGGCAAAGCCCGGAGCTCATCTAAAAATTCCATGACAAGAGTGAATCTGGGTAATGATCAAGCCTAAATCCTACCTGATTTTGAGGGTTTAATACAATTCATATAGTAAAAACGTACAAGGTAGTGAGCCGTTATACAATGGAATTCGGCGAGACGCTTTCAGCCCCACCCGCTTTGCCAACTCTTTGTTTCCAGTTAAAATAAATGCAGTCCAGCCTTTGAAGCGCTGTTTGAAAACATCCCCCAGTAATTTGTAGAATTCCCCCAGTTCTCTGACATTCCCCAGACGTTCGCCATAGGGGGGGTTGCAGATAATTACACCCCGATCGGCTGGGGGTTCGAGCTGGGATAGCTCCTTTTGAATAAAGGTAACTTGATCGATAACACCGCAGCGTTCGGCATTCATTCGAGCTTGGTTGAGGATATCACCATTGCGATCGCTGCCGATAATGGGTGCTGACAGATTCTGTAATTTGCTAGTTTCAGCTTCTTGAAGCAACTCTTCCCAGAGATTTTTATCAAAATCGAGCCAACTCTCAAACCCAAACCGTTGGCGAAACAGTCCAGGCGCAATGTTCAAGGCTTTTAAACTGGCTTCTAGGGGTAAGGTTCCCGAACCACACAAAGGGTCTAAAAAGGGTAGCGTTGGTGAGTACTCTGCCAGTTCCAATAAAGCTGCTGCGAGGGTTTCTTTGAGAGGTGCCAGTCCCACGGCGGGTCGGTATCCGCGACGGTGCAGGCTGGCACCGGAACTATCCAGACTTAAAATACAACGGTTTTGATGGATATGACTGTTAACTAAAATATCGGGATTTTTGGTATCAACGCTAGAGCGCTGACCGAATTGGCGGCGCTGTTGGTCTGCGATCGCATTTTTTACCTGTAGCGCTGTAAAATGGGTGTGGTTGAGTTGGCGATTACCCCCAGTTGCGTTAACGGCAAAGGTTTGGTGAGGTTGGAGATAGCGCTCCCACGAGATACTTTGCACCCCTTGATAGAGACTATTCGCGTCTGAACAGGGAAATTCAGCCAAAATTACCAGCACCCGAAAAATAGTTCTTGCCCAGAGATTTACACGGTACATTAAGGTGCGATCGCCCTGAAAATGCACCCCAGTAAAATCAGGACGGACTTCCAGTGCGCCTAAGCGTTCCAGTTCTTTTGCCGCAATCGCTTCTAAACCACGGGCAACGGTAGCAAAGTATTGGTTCATTCGTTAGGGGGTAGGGG
>NZ_JADEWY010000130.1 GCF_015207375.1 Coleofasciculus sp. LEGE 07092
GAGCGGGGGAGCATTTAGTCTTTTTTGAATTTGCACAATTGGGATGCTCTCAGATTATCTTCCCCATCTTCCCCATCTCCCCACTCCCTTTGCTTCAATTATCCCTTGTGTTTCTTGCGCAAGGATTTAGTGATTTTTTTCCACTTTTCCTTCTCAACTAACGATGCTTTTTGGTCTTGTTTCCTGTCGAGGTAGTCGAGTTCTTTTTGCAGTTTTTGATAACTCAGGAAACGCTGGTAATCGAGAGTGCTGTCTTCAAGTGCCTGTTGTACGGCACAACCTGGCTCTAAGTCGTGTTGGCAGTTGCGAAACCGACATTGCTTGGCTATGGCGTTGATGTCGGCAAAGGTATCTTGTAAGCTGTCATCGCCTGCCCATATCTGAATTTCTCGCATTCCGGGCGTATCGATGAGTAAGCCGCCTGAGGGCAGTAAAATTAATTCTCGATGGCTGGTAGTGTGTCGCCCTCGGTCATCCCCTCGCCGAACGTCCCCAACCGCTTGCACAAACTTACCTACTAATTGATTAGTGAGAGTTGATTTGCCGACACCAGAGGAACCCAACAAAGCAACTGTCTGTCCAGGTTTAAGGTAAGGTGTCAGGGCGTCAAGTCCTTGGTTTTTGGTAGCACTTAAGACTACGATGGGTACACCAAAGGCGATCGCTTCAACGTCTTGTCGTCGCTCTTCAGCATCATTGCACAAGTCGGCTTTATTCAGGACGATGACGGGATTTGCACCGCTTTCCCAAACCAGAACTAGATAGCGTTCAAGGCGGCGGAGATTGAAGTCGCCATCCAATCCGGCTACTAAAAATGCCGTATCAATATTGGTGGCAACAATTTGTTCTTCAGTTTTACCCCCTGCAATTTTCCGGGAAAATTTGCTTTTCCTGGGTAAAATAGCATGAATTGTCGCTTGCTTTCCCCCATCTCTGAGGCTGATTACCACCCAATCGCCTACGGCTGGAAAGTCTTGGCGTCCAGTTGCTTGGTATCGCAGTTTACCTGTAACTTCTGCGGGGAGTTCGCCGTGTTCGGTGTAGAGAATGTAGGTATTTTTATGTTCTAGTGCAACTCGACCAACGGTGTAGTCGTCTTGCCATTGACTATCGAGGCTGTTGGCAAAAAACTGGCTCCAGCCTAATAATTCTAAGTTCATTGGTTTCCTCAAGGTGTGTTGCTTGTTTCAAGCAAGGCGCACAGAGGAATTTTGTTGTCAGTCTTCTAGGACGCATGATCGCACAAAAAACTATGTGACTGCCTTGGGTTGGGTTTCATCAGTCGTGGGAGTTGCGATCGCTACAATCTCTGCCATAGTTTTTATCCTTTCGTTTCAGTAGGTCTTTAGAATGGATTGCTCTATCATACTACAAGTAGATTACAATTTGCCAATCCGTGGCAGCGGATGGGGTAACGGATGTAACGGATAAGTGATCTGTCAGGGGCAAAGCTTTTGAGGAAACCAATAACCTATCCGCTACATCCGGGACAAAATCCGCTAGCGCCCTCACCCCCAACCCCTCTCCCTTGGGGAGAGGGGTTGGGGGTGAGGGCTTTCTAGGCATCTGCTCACAAGTAAGGAACAACAATGAACGTAGACAATTCACAAACTTGGTATATTGTCAAGCAATCCGATGGGCACTGCGATATTCTTCCCAGCGATCGCCTTGAAGGAGAAGATGCGTCAGCTTTTGTCGAACACTGGGGTTCATTCGAGTCTAAACAAGAAGCGATCGCTCGTCGAGTCGGATTGATTCGCGCTGGGAAGTGCAAACCTATTTAAATTATGAATAATGAATTATAAATTATGAATTGAATCCGAATGTTTAAGTTCATGATTCATAATTTATAATCCATAATTTTATCGAACTGGAGAGGCGGCACGAGTATTTTCTTGCGAGGCAATCTCCTGCTTTAGAATATCCAAGGCTTTGAGATACTGAGGGTCTCCTTCCGTGCCAATTTGGGTACGATTCTGCTGCAATTCCTTGCGCTGCGCTTCTGTGAGTTCAAGTTCAAAATCGGGAGCAATTCCCAACTTATTGATATCTCGACCACTGGGGGTTAAGTACTTGGCAATTGTTACTGCCAAACCCGATCCATCACCCAGTCCACGCACCGATTGCACTAAGCCTTTACCAAAAGTCGTAGTCCCGACCAAAACCGCTCGTTTATTATCTTGTAACGCTCCAGAAAGAATTTCGCTGGCACTAGCCGAACCACCATCTACCAGTACAACTAGAGGTTTGTCTGTCAGTTGGCGATTATTGGCTTTCTCCCGACTGGCTTCTCCCTGCCGATTTACCGTCGAGACAATCGTACCCTCCGATAACCACATCCGGGCAATTTCAATACTAGAGTAGAGCAAGCCCCCTGGGTTAGAGCGCAGATCTAAGATATAACCTGTTGCTCCCTGCTGTTCTAATTCTTTGATAGCATCGCGCATCTCTTGGGACGCGATCGCGCTAAATTGATTGAGGCGAATGTAACCAATACCCCCCGTAGGACTATTTCGATAACTGTAACGTACAGGGTGAATTTCAATCCGCGCCCGCGTTATCTCGTAATCAATTTCTTCCTCGCTTCGCTGAATCGTTAGGATTACTGAAGTTCCAGGTTGACCCCGAATGAGCTGCACTGCGTCGTTAACATCCATGCCTTCGGTACTCTTGCCATCAATCTTGAGGATGATGTCCTTAGCCAGAATGCCTGCATTAAAGGCTGGAGTATCCTCAATCGGTGCAATGACCATCAGCTTTTTCGTTTCTTCATCCTGAGCAATCTGAATCCCCACACCCGTCAGCTCACCGGAGGTATCAATCTGCATATTCTTGAACTCTTCCGGGTCCATGAACCGAGTGTAAGGGTCTTCCAGCTTCTCCAGCATTTCTCTGATGGCTGTGTAGGCTTCTTCCTTATCTGTGTAAGAGCGGTTCAAGGTATAGTCGGTACGAACAGCCCGCCAATCCACTTGGTTGAATGTGGCATCTACATAGTTACGATCAATAATTTGCCAAACTTCGTCAACTAACTCCTTTGGGCTTTCCCGAAAGAAAGCCTGACTTTGAGATAAATGAAGACCAGCGCCTGTCACTGCAACAGTTGTTAATACTACTGCTGTTGCCCCAACTACGAGGCTGCGTTTTGTAATTACCATAGTCCTTTCACCAGTTGGAGGAAAACTACTGCAAAGGAAGTACGCTCACTTTAACACAGGCTACGCTAGGACGCTCCTGCTGCATATTCCTCTATCCATCCTAACCAGATTGCAGTCCGGAGGATATCAGTCCTTGGTTATCAAGGAATTGACAATCGCCAAAAGATAAAAGAACTCGTGATTGCCATTGTATTGCCATTCTCTTAATTTCTTTTTTTTCCAGGTTTTCTATCCTCATTGTTCCGTAACCGTTCAAATTTCATCTTTTCTTCACGTTTCCAGCAATTGCCTAATCTCAATTGCCATGTCCCTGAGTTGTCATCTCAATCGGCTGACAAAGAGCGCGATCGCTCTGTTTCACATCAGGGTTATTGTGGAGATAATCTTGCAGCCATTTACAGCTTCTCTCCCACAAATCGTCCAAATTCAAATTCCAGACCATAGCCGTATTATCCTCACTGGCGACTGCCAATGCTTTCCCATCGCTGCTCCAGCTAACATCAGTAACACGACCCTCTTCAACTTCCCAAGTTTTGATTAACGTGTCATCAAGTCGCCAGAGCTGTACTCGGTTATCCCAACTGGTGGTTGCCAGAATAGTTCCCGTGGGATTGAACCGAGCGCGAGCGACACTATCCGTCGGTCCTTTGAGGGTTGTTTCCAACGTTCCATCCCGATGCCAAAGTTTCACCGTATTGTCATAGCTAGCAGATGCCAGTAACTGAGAGTCCGGTGAAAAGCTAACATCCAAAACCCAGTTACTATGACCCCGCAGTGTTTTCAACAATTTCCCCCCAGCCGTCCAGAGTTTTACGGTACGATCATCACTGCCAGACGCCAAAAGCTGACCATCAGGGCTAAAGCTAACCGTATTAACCCGTGTCTCATGTCCCTTTAAGGTTTTAATCAACCTTCCCTGGCGCGTCCAGAGTTTCACCGTACCATCCCGACTAGCAGACGCTAACCGCTGAGAGTCAGGAGAGAAGCTGGCATTGAGCACCCAATCACTATGCCCCTTTAAGGTTTTAATCAACGTTCCCTGCCGATTCCAGAGCCTGACAGTCCCATCTCGACTGGCAGAAGCAATGAGCAGAGAGTCGGGACTAAAACTCACACCATAGACACGCTCGGTGTGCCCCTTTAAGGTATGAAGGAGCTGACCCATGGGATTCCAAATTTTTACAGTCCCATCATTACTCGCCGTAGCAATCAGTGTACCATCTGCTGAAAAATCCACATCTCTAACATCATCTTGATGTCCCCGCAAAATCAGGTGAGACTGCTGACGAAAATCCCAAAGCTTAATGGTTTTATCATAACTGGCTGAAGCAATCAGGGGGACTGGGGACTGGGAACTGAAACTAACGGCAGTAACACTATCGCTATGTCCCCTAAACGTTTCGAGTAAAACGCCGTCGCGGTTCCACAACCTCACCGTATTATCAGCACTAGCCGACGCTAAAAACTGACTATCCTGGCTGAATGCCACTTTCAACACCCATCGCTCGTGCTGGGATAAGGTTTTGAGTAGTTTTCCTTCAGGAGTCCAAAGCTTCACTGTGCGGTCATCACTGGCTGATGCCAGTAACTGACCGTCGGGACTGAATTCCACACAATTCACTTTACCTTGGTGTCCGGCGATTGTTTTCAGCAATTTTCCCTTCGGCGTCCACAGCTTGATTGTCCAATCCTTTCCCGCAGAAGCTATGATTTCGCTGTTCGGGCTAAAACTAACCCCCTGTACCTCCCCTTGGTTAGTCTGAAACTCTTGAATTAATTGACCCTCAATAGTCCAAAGTCGAATGGTGCCACTACTCCCGGCTGAAGCAACCCATTGTCCATTCGGACTGAAGCTAACACTGTAAACCCGCCCGACATGACCCCGAAGTGTATTTTTCAGAGTGCCATCCCGACTCCACAACCTGACGGTGCCATCCCAGCTACCAGAGGCAATAACCTGACCATCTGGACTAAAGGCTACGCTCGTGACGCTATCCTTATGACCTTTGAGGGTTGTGACGAGGGAACCATCGGGACGCCAAAGTTTAACGGTGTAATCGCGACTAGCTGAAGCAATACGCTGACCATCCGGCGAAAAACGGACATCCCAAACCACATCCGTATGCCCCTCCAAACGATTGCGCTCTAACACCGAGTAAATTCCTTGGGAGAGGGCGGCAATAACTTGCAAGCGGGTATCAGATTTTACTTTTAGTGGTGAAAAATGGGGAATAGGGAAAAATTCTTTCTCCCTTCCTACTCCTTCAGTTATTTCTACCTGTTTCAGCCGCTTTGCTGCTCTGAGGGCTTCTAGCAATGCATCAAAGGTTTTATTCGCGGCAAAGAGGGCTTCTGAAGAGGCACTGATAGCACTCAGTTGGGCATTAAACGACAGCGCTGCTGCTAGTCTTCGTTGCCCCTCGGCTCGCCATCCCAATCCTCCAGCCGTTATTGCTAAAACTGCCATCGCCGTGCCAACTGCAACCGCTTGTAATCGCTGCTTGCGAACCCGTAAGAGTTCAATTTGGCTGGTTTTAAGCTGAGTCAGCATTTTTAGTTGCTTGCGCTGCTTGTACTGTTGACGAATGGGTTTAACTAAATAATCGTGAACAAGTTGATATCGGTCTTGGGGTTCGTCTGGCAATCGGAATAATAAACCGGAACCTACCAAAATTTTTAAAATTAGACAGATTGGAGAACCCGAATCGGACATTGGCGATAAGACAGATTTTCCAACCCCTAATCCCCCCTCCTTTATCCCTTGTTCCAATTCAACTTGAGTTTTTGCAGGTCGGATGCCTTTATCGTCGGTTAAAGAAAATAAAACTTGCCAAGCCATATCTTGGTTTTCCAGCCCACAATCGCTGATGGCACTCAAGAGCCAACGCTTGACTAAAGCGGTTTTGGGCTGAGCCCCCAACCCTTGGTATTGAGCGAGAGTGCAGATTTTTTCAGCCTGCAGTTGAGTACCGACAACTTGCAATTCAATGAGGCGCACCAAACCCGACGGCAATGCTAAATCTTGCACGAGGGCTTCAATCAGAGAGTCCTCTAATTTAAACTGAGATGATGCCGCTAGGGTGCAAATCACGTTTTTGGCTTCTGATGGAGAAAGGTCTCCCAAGTGGTAGCGCAACTGTCGGTCTAGAATATTGCTGTTGATAGCACTCAGATTGCTATAGCGTTCGCATTCGAGCAAATAGTGCAGGTAATCTTCTCGCAGGGATAAGATAATCTTGACAAAGGGAAGATTTAAGCAGGATTCCAAAAAATCATAAAACTGACGCCGCTGATCGAGATTAGTACAGACGAAAAAAAACTCTTCAAACTGGTCAAAAATCAGAACGGTTAGTAAATTCTGTTCGGCAGCGACTCGCAACTGTTCCAGAAGGGTTTGCAGAGCTGTCATTTGCGTTTGTTTGCGAGGGATGATTAATGAGCCATGACTGATACCCAACGCATTGGTTAATAATCGGGCTAATTCGTTAACCCAATCCCTGTAGACTTTTTGCACCACGGGTATGACTTCTCTGGCACTAATGATACGAGTTTCTAGGGCGGGTATTAATCCTGCATCAATCAGCGAACTCTTGCCAACACCGGAAGAACCGTGAATTATGGTGAGTTTTCGATCATTGCGGCTAAGGCGTTCAAGCAGGCGATTAACATCTGGCAAACGCCCTGCGGCTGCGATTTCTAGGGGCAATAGTCTTCGTTCCTGCCACTGGGGTTGCAAGGGAGCGGCACCGAGAAAGGTAAAAAATCCATGCTGTTGCTCGATAGCACGTTGTTGTTGCTTGAGTTCAAAGGCTCGGAGGTACTGCTTTTTTTCTAGGTAGAGCGATCGCAATTCCTCTAAGATATCCAGATAAAGCTGTGGCGGTTGCTCGGGAGAGGTGGGAGATAATCCGTCAACCTTCAGGGCTTCTTCCAAGCCAGCCAGAGCAGCGGATAACTCCCCAAGCTGCCGCTGTGCTTTTGCCAAGATTAACAGATACCATCCTCGATGCTGGGGTTGGGGTGACTGGGATTGTTCGAGGAGGCTCAAGGCAGTTTGAGCCAAAACTTTGGCATCGTCCCAATGGGATTGCTGTAGCGCCACAGCCGCCAAAAAGCCATAAGCTTGAGGCATGGCGACTAGACTATTTTGAGTTTGAGGCTGTGCCAGAGCCTGGAGAGCTAGAGCCTGCAAATCTGTCCAATTTTCCAAATTTTGCAGCACTTCACCGAGCTGAAGGGTTAACTGAGTCACCCAGTCTGAACGTCTAGCCGCAGTAAATACCTCAATGCTGGCGCTAAAGAACTCCCTGGCGCGTTCCCAACTTCTATATTTGTGGCTGGGTTGTAACTGAGCTTGGCGACAATAACACCAGGCGATGTGATGGAGTAAGATTCCACGGCGCTCTAAAAGTGAGGGGATAAAAGAGAAATCGGCTACTGGGGAATTACTAGGGTACTCTTGCTCCCCAGCTCCTCCGCTCCCCAGCTCCTCCGCTCCTCTGCTCCCCAGCTCTCCCGCGAACTGCTGCCAAAAATCCAGACTTCGCTGATACTCCTCTAGCGCCACATCAATTTGGTTAAGGCTAAAGGCATCACGCCCTCGAATGAATTGCCAGGTAGCGTATTGGGCAGGTTCTAAACTGACACCGCGAGTTTGCAAGTCTCTCAGCGCCGATTCTAGTTCTCGACGTCGGCGGCAATTCGATGCCAAATTAAATGCTTCATTCGGTAGAAATTGTGCCGGTTCGCTCGCTAAAATTTTTGAAAAAAGTTCATCGGTGGTTTGCTGCCACAACCCCAGCAAGTCGTCCGTAGAAAGTTCAAATTTAATCGAGGTTGCTGCCCAACTTTTGAAGTCAGGGGCAAATCGTGTCAGCTTTTGCAGCACTTCATCAGTTACCCACAAGACGAGGGGAAACGTTAAAGTTTTAGAAAATTCGTCTCGTACCTGATTCGTTGAAACCAATACCTGGTCAATTTCCGTCACTAACTCTAACCCAAAAACAAGCAAAGCCGACGTTTGATCATCCGCAATGGCATTTAAGATAACGGTATACAGGGTTGTAACCGACTCTTGCAGAACTAGCTGTCTCAACGGAATCTCGGTGAGAACTTGTAACTGCTGCCACATTTTTTGCTTGAAAAGTTGGTAGTTACAGCGCACCAAAATTAAGGCAAATTGCCCTTGGGAAAGAGTAATTGCCCGAGCCAGCGTTACTAGCGATCGCTCATTAAATGCTGCTATGTCTGCCGATCGATCTTGTTCCTTCATTCCAATCACAACGTTAACCGCTATCGGTGCCAAGTTCTGCTATCAATATTTTGGTAGCTAGAGTAAAAATTATTTATTTTTACCCTTAATGTTTTTGACAGGTTTAATGAATCGGCTGAAAGTTCCCTCCATTCCCTTACTCATGGGAGAACTTAATCCCTAAATAATGGAGTTAGCGATTGTAGGCTGTCGCAATTCTAAAAAAATAGCCTAAATATCCTATCAGCGATTCACCGACTATTCTTAAGCTTGAAGCGAAATTACTGCGATGATTGGCTTCTATGACTAAACGTGATAAGATTGAAAATACAGGGTGATGTCGATCACTGCCTCGAATAAATGAGAATTAATCAGCAGACTGGCAAAATCTAACGTATTTCAACCAGCGCCTCTAGTTCAGGCTGGCATAAATAACTTAGTTATTAAATATCTCCCCGGCTCTCTCCCTCCCTACTCTGCTGTACTAGAGGCATGGTAATGCCCTGCCCCAAGGTAGCAGAAGTAAGACGTTCTGTTCTAAAGCTAATCGTCATTCAAACTGCATTTCCTCACCTCCCCATCGTCTAGGCGAGTTAAAGAGTACACATCAATGGCATATTAGCTTAGAAGTCCCTGACTGTTTTTATCTAACTGCGGATGTTGCACTAGACTTTTTGACCTGTATCGTTGACTAAAACTTTTCCCAACTCTCAAATCGTGTTTGAAATTGTTGGTAGAGTTTCTTGGCTTGTTTTGTCATCGGTTAACTCGTGAATCAAGATACCCTCAAACATTCAGACACTCGCGCTCAAAGCAAGGGAAGACTGAAATTTAGCGGTTTCTGCTAGTGCCGGATTGATGCCAAACCAGCGTCCCAAGTCATCCCGGTACTCATACACAAACATACTTCGCAACAGGGTTTGATATTCCTTTTCACCTCGGATGAACTGTTGTTGGACGACATGAAACAACAAGTTCCACTCTGGATCTTCAACCGCTAAAGCCAGATCATCGCGATACCCTTTGATGACGCTCTCCAAACACTCTCGGGAAAAAGGCGGGTCTTCTTGTTGTAAGCAGTTATAGAGCAACCCCAATAAATTGCGGATATGACCACCACTGATGCGGCACATTCGGTCTAGGGTTTCGGGGCTATCAAAAACCTCTAGAACCAAATCCAGTCGTTGCTCAGGAGAAACAAGGGGAAAGGCGCGTGCCAGCACGAGTTGTCGTAGAAGTGCCATTCCTTTGGGAAAGTCACGACCATCTCGTATCCGAATCGGCACCATTGGTAAGACTTTGGGGGCGAGACCGCCACCCAAGCGATTTTTTAGGGCTTCGTACTCGTTAGAGAACATTAAAGCCAAGGGTATGGTGTAAACGACGTGACACTTCAAGCATCGCAGTTGAGAGCCTCGGTCGATGAACAGGTACTCAGGTTGAGAACGTCCGGCGTGTACAGGTCGGGGATCGACCCGATCTAAGTTATCAATAATCACCACCAAACCCTGCTTGCCACGGGACTTGAGTTTTTCAATCGCTGGCTCGATGATTTCGGTGTTAATGGCGTTTAAAATCCCTTGGGTTCGAGGTTCTAGATGCTGCCTGAGCTGTTCGCGCAACTGGGGACTATCTTTGGTTTTAGCGGTAATTTTGGCAATTCCAACAGAAAGTTCAGCTTCTGCAGATAGATCGATAGGGGTCTGCAAAAAGTCTTGGATATCGTTGAAGAGTTTGCCAAAGTACCGGGGTTTGAGCTGAATGCCAATGGCTTCCAGGTTTTCGCTCACTGACCTGGCGATACTCAGCAAAATATCACTAATATCAACATCCGCCATGTCCAAATCTTGAGAGGACTCAAAGTAAACAACGTGAAAGTCTTGTTCCTCCAACTGAGCTTTGAGTCGGAACAGTTCTGTAGACTTTCCACAACCAATATGTCCGGTAAAGAGCTGGCAGGTGGGTTCTTCTGGTGAGAGACGGGTGATGGTTCGTCCCAGCGCTTCGACAATCCTGCCACCACGCACAGAAGAGAAATTGATATAGTACTGACGATCCTCAGGATTCCCCATAACCAGGGTCTTGGCAGGGTTACAAGCTTTGAAAAAGGTCGATAAGTGCAGTTTCATTTCTAAAATACAAATCAGTCAAGTAATTCAAATAGAGCGTAAATCATTGAGGGAACGTCCATATCTAGGGGTTGTACCCCCCCTCAAGGATGAAATCTCGATTTTACCCTCTCAGATTGAAAGAAGGCTGGAAACGCTAAGGACGAACTATTCTTACGGAGTCGGGAAAAGGAGTGGTTAAATGAGAAAGAACTATCGGGCTGGTGATCTAGCGGAGTAGACCTTCTGGAGTTTCCCGGAGATTACCGACTCTTCCTTGAAGGAAAAACACAATTACCATTGATATCCTTTGGAGTACAGCGTTAGTCGATGGCAAATATTGCATCCGTCTCTCAAGCACAACTGGCTAATCGGCGGCAAAAGCTGCGACAGGCGCGTCGGATTAAATTTTTTCAAGGGATTTGGCGATCGCTTTTGGTTAGCGGCATGGCTGGCGGTTTGGTTTGGGCAATTACCTTACCCGATTGGGTGATTCGCCAACCCGAACAAATTGCGATCGAGGGGAATCAATATCTTTCAACTCCAGCCATTCGGTCGCTGCTGCCCTTGTCCTATCCCCAATCTTTACTACGGGTTGAACCTCAATCTCTCATTAACTCCCTGGAATCTCAAGCACCAATTGCCGATGCCACTATCACCCGTCAATTGATTCCGCCTAGATTGATCATCCAAGTTAAAGAGCGGCAGCCTGTGGCAATTGCTGTACCCATTGCTTCTTCCCAAGCTAAAGCGGTTCAGTCTACTCCAGAAGTGGGTTTTTTGGACGAACAGGGCGTTTGGATGCCCCAGAGCAGCTATAGAGCCATGAAAGAAAATGTTGAGTTACCCACTCTGAAAGTAATTGGGTCAAACCAACACTATCACTCCTACTGGTCAGACGTTTACCAAGCCGTGAGTCACTCTCCGGTCAAAGTCCTGGAGATCGATTGGCAAAACCCAGGCAATTTAATCTTGAAAACTGATTTGGGCAGTGTCCATTTAGGTCCTTACAGTTCCCGACTAGCCGAGCAATTGAGGGTACTCGATCAGATGCGAGAATTGCCCGATCACATCAAACCCGGTCAAATCGCCTATATTGACCTCAAAAACCCAGACTTACCAGTAATTCAGATGACCCAGGCAAATGAAACACCCTAACCGGATACTTACGAATATTGGCAGTAAGAGTGGTATAAAAGAGAATTCACCTCCCATGGCAAATAATTGTCGGCTACTCTTGAGGATTGTACTCTTCAAGATACTTGGGAGGAATAGAGGTGTTCGTTGGTTTTTTAATCGACTTACCCTATAGTTAACTCAGATTGCTACATATAACTGATAAAGTTGATTATCGACCCTGACCTATTGCGATGACCCTTAATAGTAAACTAGGGCTTGTTCAGCAAAGCTCTCCTATCACACTTAACGCCGATCTTTCAGTCGGAGTTGAAAATACGCATCCCTTCAGTAACTCTGGGTTGCAGTTCGGTCAACCCAATGATTCCAAGGGAATTCCCAGGGAAGAAACTAGGAGTGACAATATCGTGCCAGGTAGCGTTGCCAAAATTAAAGTGATTGGTGTCGGTGGGGGTGGGGGCAATGCAGTCAACCGCATGATCGCAAGTGAAGTGGCTGGGGTTGAATTTTGGTCAATCAATACAGATTCTCAAGCCCTTTCTCAAAGCGCGGCTCCCAAACGGTTGCAGGTTGGTCAAAAGTTGACACGCGGACTGGGTGCAGGAGGAAATCCAGCAATTGGTCAAAAAGCAGCAGAAGAATCTCGTGACGAAATTGCCCAAGCTCTGGGAGACTCCGACCTCGTTTTCATTACCGCTGGCATGGGAGGTGGCACGGGTACGGGTGCGGCTCCGATTGTGGCAGAAGTGGCAAAAGAAATGGGCGCTTTAACGGTGGGTGTTGTCACCCGTCCCTTTACCTTTGAGGGAAGACGCCGGACTTCTCAGGCAGAAGAGGGAATTGCCGCTTTACAGAGTCGGGTAGATACGTTGATCGTGATTCCCAACAACAAACTATTATCGGTGATTTCCGAACAGACGCCCGTTCAAGATGCCTTTAGAGTTGCTGATGATATCCTGCGTCAGGGGGTGCAAGGAATTTCTGACATTATCACGGTTCCAGGTTTAGTTAACGTTGATTTTGCCGATGTACGGGCTGTGATGGCAGATGCGGGTTCAGCATTAATGGGCATTGGTGTTGGTTCTGGAAAGTCACGCGCCAGAGAAGCTGCAGTAGCTGCCATTTCTTCTCCCCTGCTTGAGGCATCTGTTGAAGGAGCCAGAGGGGTTGTCTTTAACATTACCGGGGGTACCGATCTGACGTTGCACGAAGTTAATGCTGCTGCCGAAACGATTTATGAGGTGGTCGATCCGAACGCCAACATTATTTTTGGGGCAGTTATTGATGACAGGCTGCAAGGTGAAATTAGAATTACGGTCATTGCCACGGGCTTTAGTGGAGACACTCAGCAAGCTGCACCAGCCGCGAAAGAAGCCCCCCGCTATACCCGACCGATGTCACCCACTCCAAATGCACCAACACCCCCACCTGATCCAAGAGCTAGACCAGGATTAGATATTCCCGAATTTCTGCAACGGCGGCGTTTCCCCAGGAGCTAGAGGAAATGACCTTAAGAGTCATAAGTCATTGGTTATGAATCACAAGTTCAAGATTCTATGGTTGTCTCTACTCAAAATGAACAACCAACAACGAACAAAGGACAAAGGACTGTGCGTACTAATGACCAATGACAAAACTCAATCAAGAGTATCTGTGGCGCTCACAATTGCTGGTTCCGATAGCGGTGGCGGTGCTGGAATTCAGGCGGATTTGAAAACGTTTGCTTTTCACTGCGTTCACGGGACGAGCGCCCTAACTTGCGTAACCTCACAAAATACTCAAGGTGTTACCAGGGTTGATGCCCTGCCCGCAGCGGCAGTTGTTGCCCAAATTGAGACAGTGGTCGATGATATCAGTGTTCAGGCTACGAAAACAGGGATGTTACTCAATTCAGAAATTATTCAGGCTGTAGCGTCCCAGGTGAAACGTTTGATCTTGAATCCGTTGGTCGTTGATCCAGTGATGGTATCGCGCACAGGTGATCAGCTCATTGATGACGACGCTGTGGCATTGTTACGAGAGGTGTTGATTCCCTTAGCGACAATCGTCACCCCTAACCGCTATGAATCGCAGCTATTGAGCGGTTTAGAGATTCATACTCTGGATGATATGCGCGAAGCTGCCCAACGCATCTACAAACTGGGAGCGAAAGCTGTTCTGGTGAAAGGAGGGGCTATGGCTGGCAGCCTGCGCGGGGTTGATGTCTGGTTTGATGGTTCTGAGTTACTCACCCTGACTACTGTTCCGGTAGAGACAGCGAACAATCATGGAACTGGCTGTACCCTCAGTAGTGCCATCGCTGCGAATCTAGCTTTGGGAAAAGATTTGCACTCAGCGGTACGATTGGCAAAGGATTATGTTACAACTGCACTGACGTATGCCCTAGACATTGGTCAAGGATCAGGTCCAGTGGGACATTTTTTCCCGGTATTGCCATCTTGACACCTTCAACAGAGCTATGGGTGCCAGTAAGGGTGAAAAGATAGCAAATTTCTGCAAAAATTGCAGCGTTGAGTTTTGAAGTTCAACTATCCTAGCCTTACAGTAGTTTTTCGACACCCATGACCTCTAATTTCCGAATTAATCCCCCCATGCAAAATCCGTCAACTGACCGTTACACACAACCAACAGCAGCAAACCCCTACTGCCCCTCGGTTCCCATTTCCGTTTATCGGGAACTGGCGGCTGAGTTACAAGCCGCTCAAGCGATGCTAGACTCCCTGAATGGTCAAAATAAGCAGTTAGTGAAACAAAATCAACAACTGCGACAGGAAGTTGAAAACGTCCTGAAATCTGCCCAACACCTACAGCAGGTAGTTGATTCTTTTTCACCAGTAAGTGGGGTTGAAATGCCGCGACGCAAACCCGTCATGTCGTCAGAAGCTCGTTTGGGGGCAACCGCTTCAACCCAACGAGGGACTGCTAACGTGCCTGTGGTCGAATTCCCCCCCCCTAATAGGGCACCTGAATCGTCTGGCTCCCCTTATAGAGAGACGTTAGTAATTGAACAGGAAGATACTCGCTCACGCCGCACGTCTTCTTCAGAAGGGTTCTCAGAAGTTAATGGCTGGTTTTTAATCGTAGCCATCGTGCTGATTGTGTTAACTGCATTTGGTACGGGCTTTTTGATCGTGCGACCCCTGCTAAACAACAACAATAACAATCGTTAAACAGCCGTTTGTCTTTTATTTGTTGTCGATGACGATGAACTATGACTAAAGATTAGTAGAAATTGCCTGAACTGGACAGGTGGGAATACACTGTTCGCAGACAATACAGCGCGATCGCGTAAAGTTGAGTCTAAAGCTTTCCGGGTTGAGAGTCAGGGCTTCTGTCGGACAAATACCTGTACACAAGCCACAATCAACGCAGCTCTCTTCATCAATCAGAATCTCGCGGTCTACCAAGGAAACCGTGATATCGTGCGATCGCATCCACTCAATCGCGGCATCAAGCTGATCGATATCACCGGATAATTCCACCACCAGCTTGCCGATTTGATTGGGGGCTACTTGAGCGCGGATGATGTTGGCAGCAACATTGAACTCCTTTGCCAGTCGGTACGTCACTGGCATATGAACGGTGCGCTTGGGAAAGGTTAAAGTTACCCGTTTTTTCATCGTCTTGTTACAGTGTGTTTAGTGAAAGTTAACAAATCATTCAGTTAAGTTTAATTAAGCATGGCGGCGAATTTACCCGACTCCGTACCCACATCTCCCCAGAATTCTGAAGCTACAACAGGCTCTCGAGTCCGAAACTTTCTGATTGCACTAGTAGCGATCGCCCTCGGTGTCGCTTTATTCTTTGGATTGCAAACCGAGACGGGTTCAAGTTCTCTAGATGCTCAAGCTGAGGAATCTATCCCCCTAGAAGTGGCACTGAGTAATGGCAAACCGACCTTAATGGAGTTCTATGCTAACTGGTGTACGAGCTGTCAGGCGATGGCTGGGGATTTGGAGGAACTGAAACAGCAGTACACGGACTCGGTGAATTTTGTGATGCTAAACGTAGACAATAGCAAATGGTTGCCAGAAATCCTCAACTACCGAGTGGATGGTATTCCCCATTTTGTGTTTTTAGACGCTGGGGGAAATGCGATCGCTCAGACAATTGGGGAGCAACCCCGCCCTGTCATCGAGGCAAATATAGACGCTTTGGTTGCTAGCCTACCTCTACCTTACACCCAAGGTAACGGGCAAGTTTCTATCTTTAAGTCTCTGACTTCATCGACAAAAGACAGTCCAGATGACCCTCGCAGTCACGGCGCTCAAGTCAAACCGTAAACTCTCTAAAACGATATATAGCGGTTCTCTATCTGGTGAGGTACGTCCTGATGAAGGCAGGGAAGAGACAAGGAGACAAGGAGACAACACCAGAAAAACCTATCTGCCATGCCGAAATGAGTCACAGCGCGGAATCTGTGATATTATAGTAATACCTACTATCTCATTTTCCTTAACCCAGCGATCTCTCACGCTTGGGCTTCCTAAGAAAAGAGAGAGTAGGTATACTTTGCGGGGTCATAATCTAAGCTTTGTTAAAAGTCTGAAAACGTAGAGTAAACAACGGATATAGCTCTTATTTATGTGTAAGGTGAGCCTGTTCGATAAAAGCTGAGGGAGCGACACGCGCCCTGTAGCCATAGTATTTAAAAAGAATGAGTTTATTCAAGCTGAAGATGAGATTTGGCAGTCTCTAGATAGCTGAGGATTAAAACCTGGTATTTCTCGGTTCCTGCCCAACAAAAAGGTGACAAAGACCCATAAAATTCAAGGGTTTAACGTAGCTGCTAAATGGCAGCGAACCCGTCAAGGTTCTCCCTCTGAAGAAGGTTGGTTTATTTTAACTCACATTTTGCACCATTGTCAGTAAAGCCGAAAACCCGCCCTGCCCTCAGGTATCAAGGCTTATAAAAAACGCTTTAACCCACATTCCGCACTTCAATATGTAGTATAACTGAAGTATGAGGGGCGATCGCTAAACGATCCAAATAATCAAGTAAAAGTACTCAGTTGACTAAGAGTTCGCGTCAGATTGACGCGAACTCGTTCT
>NZ_JADEWY010000131.1 GCF_015207375.1 Coleofasciculus sp. LEGE 07092
GCACGGGGGCAGGGGAGATAAAGAGAAAATTTTCAGACTGAATGTTAATTAAAATATCCCCCATCTCCCCATCTTTCCACTCCCTACTCCCTAATTTGTAGCAATCGGGCAATTTTGTCAAAGAACAAAATTTTCACAAAAAAGAGTCAAAAAACATGGTAAAAGTTATCTGTAGAGCTTTCGATAGTGTTCAGTCAAGTGAAAAACGCTGTTGTCAATCGCCAAGTTCGCGTTTGTTCAAAGTTCATTAGGTGTGAGGATCATCAAACGTTATGTCTACGATGTTCTGGAAGGCTTTAAAAGTCAGTCCGGCACTGCTGGGTGCTTCTTTACTAGTCGCTAGCAGCGGTTATGCTGCTCAGACTGTTCCTAACTCAATAGCAGGGTCTGCTTCTACTGAATCAGCAGTTGAGCTGAAAGAGGAATCATCTGAAACTTCAGTCGCCGAGGGTACTTTAGCAGAGCCAACGTCTTTAGAGTTCAGCCCTAGCGTAAATCTCGCTAACAGCACTCTGGGTGAGGCAACTTTAGCCGCAGACGCCCCGCAAACTTCTGTTAATGGCTTACTAGAAGGTTCTAAACTGACACCTGTAGAGGCTAGCCCCAACTTAAACCTGGCACAAAGCATCCCAGCCGAGCCAGCCCCTGCTAATTCTGGCGGCGAAGTGTTGGAGCAAATTCAAAACTACAGTGGTCAAGACTTAGGTGAAGGTAGTGCTGATGCTCTCGACCAAGTTACCAATGTTAGTCAGTTGCGAGATGTCTCCCCTGGAGATTGGGCGTATGAAGCCCTACGCAGCTTAGTAGAACGTTATGGCTGTATTGCAGGTTATCCCGATGGCACATTCCGGGGCAACCGCGCCATGACCCGTTACGAATTTGCTGCGGGTTTGAATGCTTGCTTGCAGCAGATTGAACGCCTAATTGTTCCTAATGGTCCTGACGGTCCGGAGCCAGAAACCCTGCGGCGGTTGGTTCAGGAGTTTGAAGCGGAACTGGCAACCCTAGGGGCGCGGGTGGATAACCTAGAAGGTCGCGTGGGGTTCTTGGAAGACCATCAGTTCTCTACAACTACCAAGCTGAGAGGGGAAGTAATCTTTGCTCTGGCTGATGCTTGGGGTGATAGTAAAGCTGTTGCTTCTGGCTTACCACAAAGCAATGATGACATTGATGCCAATACTATTCTTGCTGACCGAGTACGTCTGAACTTGGAAACGAGCTTCACAGGTAGAGACCGACTAAGAACTCGTCTGGAAGCTGCTAATATTAGCTCATTTCGAGGGGATTTAACGGGGACTAACATGACCCGTTTGGGATTTGATGGAGGCAGCGGCAACGACGTTGCAATCGATGAGCTTTGGTATCGTTTCCCTCTCGGTGACAACATCCTTGTCCAAATTGATGCAGCTAACGGTGAGTTTCAGGACACCATTCTCGCCGGAGAGGTAGTCAATCCTTTCTTTGATAGTAGTGGTAGTGGTGCTATCTCTCGCTTTGGACGCTTTAATCCCATATACCGTATAGGGGGCGGTGCTGGCGGAACTGTGACGTTCAATTTTAATGAAGCCCTAGGGGTTTCGGTCGGTTACTTTGCTGATGAAGGTAATGATCCAGGAGATGACAGAGGGTTATTCAACGGAAATTATTCTGCCCTAGCTCAATTGGCTTTCACACCGACTGAAAATATCACGCTGGCTGCAACCTATGGACGCTCATACTACCGGGGTGGGAATGTTAATGTTACTGGAAGTACGGGTAGTGGCTTTGCCTCCGATCCCTTCACCGATGATGTAGCTACTGGCGTTAATTCCTATGGGGTAGAAGCAAATGTCCAATTCGGGAGATTTTCCGTCGGAGGTTGGGTTGGTTATCAGGATGCTGAAGCCAAAGCTACTGCCATTGAGGGTTCTGACGCTGAGATTTGGAACTGGGCTGTCAACTTAGCTTTGCTAGACTTGGGTGGCGAAGGCAATCGCTTGGGTGTCGTGTTTGGTATGCCACCTAAGGCGACGGATAATGATGTTGCTGGTCGTGAGGATGATGACACGTCCTACCACTTGGAAGGCTTCTACCGCTATTCTATCGGTGACAATATCGCTATCACTCCTGGCGTGATTGTGATTTTCAACCCAGAGCACAATGATGACAACGACACCATCTATGTAGGAACTCTCCGAACTGTCTTTAGTTTCTAATCGTTTCTGGGCTGAAATGGGCAAGGAGACATCCTTAAATTTCTCCTAGAGAGACAATTCATTCATTTTCTGAGGGACATGGCAAGACCATGCCCCTTTTTTATTTTCTCTAATTAAAGAAATAAAATTTCAAGGCTCTAATTAAGATGATTTCGTTAATTCAATAACATTGTTGCTGATTAACCAGATTGTCACTGTATAAGCTTATGGTCATTTATAAGGTGTGAGGATCATCAGCTATGAGCTCAACAAGGTTCTGGAATGTTCTGAACGTCACTCCTGTTGTGCTAGGAGTTTTTTTATGGGGTGTTAGCAATGCCTGTGCTAAAGAAATTGTTTCCGATCAAATACCGGAGGCTACCTCCAGTTTCAAGTTGAAAGATAGCACTTTGGATGAGAAAGAATTTGATACAAGTAATACTGCTACTGATACGAACCCTGAATTGTTAGATCAAATCCAACGCTACAGCAGTGAGGGTACTACTAATTCCCTCGACCAAGTAACCAATGTGGGGCAACTGCGAGATGTCTCTCCTGGGGACTGGGCGTATGAAGCCTTGCGTAGTTTAGTTGAGCGCTATGGTTGTATTGCCGGGTATCCTGACGGCACGTTCCGGGGTAATCGGGCAATGACTCGTTACGAGTTTGCGGCGGGTTTGAATGCCTGTTTGCAGCAAATCGAGCGCTTGATTGTTCCGGGTAATGATATGAGTTCTGACTTGGAAACTCTGCGGCGGTTGGTTCAAGAGTTTGAAGCAGAACTGGCAACCTTGGGCGCACGGGTTGATAATCTAGAAGGTCGTGTGGCGTTTTTGGAAAACCACCAGTTTTCTACGACTACTAAGCTGAATGGGGAAGCTATTTTTAGCATTGGTGGTGCTTTTGGGGATGAAAAAGCGAATAATAGTGATACCGATGTAGACGATAATATTGTCCTCCAAAATCGGGTACGGTTGGACTTGGATACCAGCTTCACGGGTAAAGATCGCCTGAGAACTCGCTTGGAATCTGGCAATTTTGATACTAACTTCGGGGCAGCAACAGGAACTGACATGGCTCGACTGGGCTATGATAACGGCGAGAGCAATGATCTCAGAGTGGCTGACCTCATTTATCGTTTTCCTCTCGGTGATAAGGTAAGGGTCTGGGTAGGTGCCAATGAGTTTGATTTTGACGACATGGCAGATAAACACAACCCTTTCCTGGAAAATAGTGGGAAGGGTTCGCTGAGTCGCTTTGTTCAACGCAATCCGGCTATATTTCGTAATGGTGGAAGTCAAGGCGCAGGTGCCAATATTCAGTTGAGTGATTCCTTAGGTCTAGATGTGGGTTATTTTACGGGTGATGGTCAAGACCCCACTGACAAGAATGGACTATTCAACGGCGACTTTTCTGCCCTTGCTCAACTGAATGTCGAATTGGGTAGTGCGATTAATGTAGGGTTTGCCTACGGCTATTCCTACTATCCTGGGGAAGATGTCAACCTTTCTGGCAGTACAGGGAGTCTAATTTCTAGGAGACCCTTTGGTGCCGTCGCGACTCAAGCCCATCGCTTTGGCATACAAGGAAGCTGGCGGGTTGCCCCAAAAATTAATTTAGCGGGTTGGGGGGGTTTGTTGCTGGCTGAAGCCAAATCTGGAGCCAGGGATGGTGATAATGCTGAAATCTGGAATTTTGCTGCTAATGTGTCTTTCTTGGATGTGGGCAAAGAGGGTGCTGTATTTTCTTTGGCTGGAGGTATGCCGCCGAAGGCGACCAATGTAGATAATGGTGCTGAAGATGATGCTACTTCCTGGCTAGTGGAGGCTCATTACCGATATCCGATTACGGATAACATCTTGATTACACCGGGAGCCTATGTGATTTTCAATCCCAATCACGACGACAGTAATGATACGGTTTGGGTGGGAGTCATTCGCACGACGTTTAGTTTTTAAAAGTTAGAAGTCAGGTAGGACGTATATCTAAGCAAGATCCCCGACTTCTTGGAGAAGTCGGGGATCTCTGTACCGAAGCGATCGCCTAAACTACAGCTACAACTCCCCAAACAAAACTAACCACAAGGGAATAATCAGCAACAGCATCACGGAAGTCACGACAATACTACTGGCAATTAACTCTCGATCCAGTTCATATTCTTCTGCCAAAATCAAACCTGCAAAAGCAGTTGGCATCCCTGACATCAGTACCAGTGCTAACCGAGATGCTGCTGGAAGCCCCAGAAGCGTCGTCCCAATTCCTACTAATCCTGGCAATGCCACAACTTTTACAAATGCAGGAACTAGGGCAATTTGAAAACTCTGCCACCCCTGAATTTGTCCTAAGCGAATACCCATTAATAGGAAGGCAGTGGGAATGACAACCCATATAGACGCTTGTAGTCCCGACTCAATTGGGGCAGGCAGGACGACAGAACGGGTGAAGGAACCAATGATAAACGCCCACAGCGACGGAACAAAAAAGACATCCCGAATCTGAACCCAGAAGCGATCGCTTTTGCGACTGCCTCCAAAATAGCTGGCAATAAAAACACCCACGCCGTAAGTGCCAACGATATTTTGAGTAATACTGTAAACCACCACCAAACCCAGCGCTTCATCACTCACCAGCAACGGTGCGATCGCTAACCCGATAAAGCCCGTATTTCCCAGCATCGCCGATAGAATAAAACTGCCCTGACGCGATCGCTCCTGTAATTTTTCCTTCGCCTCATTCAGGAATTTACTCTCGAACCAGCGGTTGAGCAGCAACCAACCAATCCAAGCTATCGCCAACCCCACCGTCAACGCAGCTACTGTCACCGCCAGTGCCAAACCCATGCCTTCAGAATACTCTGTTCGCCGGGCTAGGGCTAAAATTTCCAGTGGCACCCCCACCCAATAAAGCGCTCGACCTAACAGCCTGGGTAATCGTTCTGGGACAAAACGAAACAGCAGCAGTCCTAACCCAACCCAGATGAAGAGGGGAGTGTAAGCATAAAACAGAGTTTCAGTCATTTGACCTACAACACCGTCATATTGCTAACAAACCACTGACCCTCTTTCCGTATCAAGTCATACCGAACTCGCAGGTTGTCATCATAAGACTGAGCCTGATTAATCTGACCGGCTTGGTAGAAGCGTGCCTGTTCCCTAACGGCTGCATCTACCCTAGCGCGATCAGGGTTTGAGGGGTTAGTCTGAACAGACGTTACCTTAACTTGGTGTTGGTACTGGTAATGGGAGTTACTTTGCTTGGCAGCTTCGGCACGCTGCCGCCAAACTGCCAGGACAGGACTCGCTAAAATTTGCTCCAACTGCTCCACTTTATGCTCTGAACCCAGTGCTTGGGCTTTCGTTGTCAGCCAGGTTTGGATAACTTGTTGAGCCGTTTCCTCAGTTAGGGGTCCTCCGGGAGCCATAAGTTGGCTACCGGGTTGGGGAATGGGTATGGGAGGTTGGGCAAGCTGTACTAGAGGTTGCTCTCCCTCTAGAGGGGGCCCTGAAAAGTTTTTGTACAGCCAACTCAGGGCACTAATCAGCAGCCAACCGACCAGTCCTACACTCACCAAACCTGCGATTACCAGTAGAATGATGGGTTTAGTTTTTTTCGCCGACTTCGAGCGCTCCGGCAAGCGTTCCAAGTTACCAGGCGGTACGTGCTGCAAGCTACTACCGCTAGCCGATGGTGAGCCTAATTTGCCTTTTGGCTGACGCCCTCGACGTGGAGACTTGGTCGCCCCATCTCCTGGTAAACCTGCTGCTGAGGAGTCCGTTGCTTGGGAGGGTGGCTCGGCAAGCAAACTTTGGGACTGAGACATTCGCTGGGCTGTCGGCAGGGTTGAGACAGTAGCTGTTGAGGAGCGATCGCTCACCGTTCCCAAGGATGCCGCCCGACTTGTTGCAGCAGTGGGTTCTCGTTCCTTTGCCAAAGAGTTGGCAACAGCCGATTCACTGGGGGTTTGCGAGTTTCTAGCACTGACTCCCGCAGGACTGCTGATTCCCCTTGATGCTGTGGCGGCGGCGTAAGCTCTTTTCTGAGATTGCACCTCCCATTGGTTGCTGCTATCTGGGGCTGACTCAGGCAGCTTTTCTAAATACCCCTGCACCTGCTCGTCGGCAAAGTAATCTTTCAACGATGCCTTCTGACTCGCTAAATCTTGGAAGTGGGGAAAGACAGAATCTTGCAGCCAGCGCTCTCCATAGAGGCACAATCCTGGCAACAGGTCAGGTGAACCCTGAGAATGTTCGCGAATGAAGGCTAACGGTTCGTACTCCTGACTCAGTTCTAAAGCGCGACTGGCTTCTTCCGTTTGACCCAACAGCAGCGCACAAACTGACTGTTCGAGATGAACGTCCTGACGCTTGCCCAAGCGCATCAGCATCTGCTTGGCACGGGCGATTAATGCCGGTTGTCGTTGAGCAAAGCCCCGTGCGATTAGGGCATAGACTGCCAGGTAAGTGGCAACGGCTGAGGGGCGACGAGCTTCGGCTTCAAACAAGGTTTGCTGTTGAGCGGCGGTTAGGTAGACTCGCAACTGCTGGATAAAGCGGAGAAAGTCATCAACGCTCAATCCTGACTGGTCGTCACCCGCACCGTCGATACCCCCACGCTCTTGCAGCATATCTTGCAGCAACCGCAAACCGTGGCGTCGCTCGGTAATATTTTCTTCCGGCAGCGCTAATAATTCTAAAATTCGATAAGGACGCAGTTTGTCCAGGTCGGCTTGAATTTCTCCCCGGACTGTGGGAAACAATCCCTCTTGCAGCAGCAATTTTTGACCAATCTCTAAGGAAGAGGCGGCAGTTTCGTACTGAGCTTGCTGCCATTGTTCGCGACCGAGTTCCAAGCAAGCTAGTGCTAGGGTGAGGACGATATCGGGTCGCACCAGTTGTGGATCGCCCAATCGCCCCTTCTCTAAACTAACGCTGTCGCGGCTGCTGATATAGGGTTGCCCTAGTTTGACGACGAGTTCGTATTCGCCAAGTTCTTGCAGAATCAGCAGTGCCCCAACGAATTGTTCGTTTTTAATGTCAATGCTGGGACTATGGGGATCGGCGATGCTACCCGCTTCCGTTGGGTTGGAAACAGCCGATCTAAGTGCTGGTGGCTCTTGGTCGTAGGTTTTGGTTAAGAATGTCGCATCATAAGCCGAGCGCTGTTCGGGTTCTGAGAGAACGGCGTAAGCTTCGTCTAGTAGTTCTTTACGAGCAGCGATCGCCACTTCCGAGTATTCTCGACGCGGCAGTTGCTGGGCGCGATCACGATAGGCTTGGCTAAGCTGTTCTGCCGTAGCCTGAATGGGCAATCCTAAAATCCGGTAGTAATCGAGCGGAATTCGCACGGTTCACTTCCCCAGCGCTTCAACAACTGAATTAATTTAACGTATAGTAGCCAATGGCGTTTTTAAAAAACGTACTGTGGCTATCAATTTCACTTTCCAGGCTCCAACGCTCCCAACTAGAGCCACCCAAATCGATTGGTTTGTCTATCTTTAGTCATTTTAGCAAGGCTAGCCAATTATCACCTTAGGTGGGACAGCTCGATCCGGAGCGAAAAATTCCAGTATAGTGTTGCTGCAAGGATACTACAAAGCAATGGTTCAAGAACGATCATTACCCCACTTTCAAGTTGAGCAAGGTCAAATTTCTAGAGAAGAAGGGTTGCTGGTGTACGAGGATATGGTCTTGGGGCGCTTGTTTGAGGATAAGTGTGCCGAGATGTACTATCGTGGCAAAATGTTTGGTTTTGTTCACCTTTATAATGGACAAGAAGCGGTTTCGAGCGGCGTCATTAAAGCATTGCGTCCCCAGGAAGATTACGTGTGCAGCACCTATCGCGATCATGTCCATGCTTTAAGTGCGGGAGTGCCAGCACGGGAAGTAATGGCAGAACTATTTGGCAAAGCCACCGGCTGTAGTAAAGGGCGTGGTGGTTCGATGCATATGTTTTCCTCTGAACATCATCTGCTTGGGGGTTATGCCTTTGTAGCAGAGGGAATTCCAGTGGCAACGGGGGCAGCCTTTACCTCCAAGTACCACCGCGAGGCGTTGGGTGATGCCAGCGCCGATCAAGTCAGTGCCTGTTTTTTTGGCGACGGTGCCTGCAATAACGGTCAGTTTTTTGAATGCTTGAATATGGCAGCGTTATGGAAACTGCCCATTCTTTACGTGGTTGAGAACAATAAATGGGCAATCGGCATGGCTCACGAGCGAGCAACGTCTCAACCGGAAATTTATAAGAAAGCTAGTGTATTTGGCATGGCTGGAGTTGAAGTGGATGGCATGGATGTGCTGGCAGTCAGAGCTGTAGCACAAGAAGCAATTGCTCGCGCTCGTGCTGGAGAAGGTCCCACTTTAATTGAAGCCCTCACTTACCGCTTCCGAGGTCATTCCCTTGCCGATCCTGACGAACTGCGAACTAAAGAAGAAAAAGAATTTTGGCTGACTCGCGACCCGATTAAAAAGCTCGCCGCCTACCTGATCGAGCAAAATCTAGTAGATTCTGAAGAACTCAAAGCGATCGACCACAAAATTCAGGAAGTGATCGATGAGGCAGTCCAATTTGCACAAACCAGTCCCGAACCTGAACCTGGTGAGCTTTATCGCTATATTTTTGCTGAGGATTAGATTGTGATTTGTGGTGGACTTAACTGGCAAATTTTCTAGGGCAGCGTGGCGGAAATAATTATTCAGTTAAAAAGCTGACTGTACAGGTTTTTTTCCCTGGAGCCTTCAGCATAGCTGCCTCCGGTCTTCTTGCAATAGTCGAGTTTTTTGCTATGGGCTTTAGGCTATCTATGTTTAGCTTGGAGCCTATTGCTTGTTACCTACTACCCCACAAGCAATACCTACCTCAATGTCAGGTTGAATGGTCATTGGTCAGTCGTCTTTTGCAAGAGGCAAGAGGGTATCAGGCAACAAACGCCGAATCGAACCTCTGCCTCTCACCCAATCTATCTCTCTTCTGCTTGAGACTCATGACAAATGCCAACCAACCATGGACTGTAACAGACGTTAAACGAAGCACGATCAACCGATTCGAGTTCAGGGTTTAAACCTGCTGGCTGACTGGTGGGCGAAATTCAGACGGCTGAATTTGATATTTCACCAGATTGCCCAGATCTTGTAATTGGCTGATTGCCTCAGCACCTTCTAGCTTCATCAGTTCGCGATCGTCCCGCATTTCGGTCCAAGTAATGCCATAGTCTGACACTAAAAAGCGAATCAGATGATTGTCCCCAAGGCTAACCATGAACGAAGCACTGTTCATTTGGCTGCCACAGGTATAGCAAGAAGCAAGATAGCCTCGATTTTCGAGAACGATTGCCAAGGCTTGAAGGTTCATGACCAAGTCTTGGACAAATTGACGGTGTTGCTCAGCAAGTCGTATAAACACGTTGGTACTCCAAACACCACTCTGTAGATTAACTATTAAAAATTTTATACTTTCTTAAAAATTTAGACTTCCTCACTTGTTTAAACTTTCTTAACATATGGACAAATTGGACAACTTAGCTGAGGTTCTATCTGAAGACAGACAGGTCAATTCAGACCAGCCAGTTAACCTCTCAGGCTTCTTAGGTTAATCGAGTAGTATAACCTGGATTTACCTAACGTGAGTCTATGGCGATCGCAGATTAGTGCAACCCCAACAGCAGCCCACAACGGCAGATACAGGACGTTAACTCAGTTCCCACCAACCCAATGCTGGTCCAATCAACCGAATTGTCAGCCACCAAACCGCTAGAAAGCCTATCCCAATCCAAGCACCCCTAGTCGTCCATTTGACGAACTGCTCACCCTGACTTTTCGTAACTGGAAGCCAAGGAACCATTCTAGCCTCTTGTCCGTACTTCTCTCCGAGTGCCGCTTTACGGCGTTTAGCTTCACCCATAATTAGTTTCCTTAACTAAATGAATTCAATCTTAGCGCTAGTAGTAGGATTTCGGGGGACATTGTTTACGAAATGACAAGTAATGATGATTATTAATTAATAATCGCCTCCTAAAAGTTAGAAATTATGCTTCTTAGAGCAGTTAATAACTATATCTTATAAAAAGTAATATTTCTATATGTAGTTTTTTATGTTAGATTTAAGGTTTGCACGAATCCTTCACAAAGTGCCATTAAATTGAGGAAAATAGCAAATAATTTAGTTTTGAGCAACGAATAAACAGTTCGATGGCGATTAGCTTGAATTGTTGGCTAGAATCGGACGCGATGGTGGTTTTTTTGAGGAGTGAGAATATTGTGAAAACCCGTGGAAATTTTGAGAGAAAGGCGTCTTCAGCCTTGCTATTTGCCACCCTAGGTTGCTTGGTAGCTAACGTTTCATCCGCTCAAGCTGCAACCGTTGAATCATTATCCCCAGAATTTCCTGCATCCACCGATTTATCAACGGTAACTCAGACATCAGAGATAGCAGCCGCTACCCATCAGGCAACTGTAGCCACATTGACCCATGCCGTAAGTGAGTCCGCGATTCCCCATGCCGATAGTGACACTGGGGTTGATGCCAGTCAACAGACAGCTCAGGAATTAGCCACCCTCACGCCAACGGATTCCGCAATCGAGTTGGCAAGCCCCCTCAGCGATTTGGAAATTAGCCCTACCTCAACTGATGGTTTTCAAGAAACCAACATTGAGGAGTTGAGAGAGCCTGAATATCTTCAGGTGCAAAGCCTACCAGAGGACTTAGAAATCAGTGACCCTAACTCTATCGAGTCTATTGTCCAAGACCCTCTACAGACAGAGACGATGGATGACCCGATGGGTCAAGTGACAAATGTTTCCCAGTTGAGAGATGTGTCTCCTGGGGATTGGGCTTATGAGGCATTGCGATCGCTCGTAGAACGCTACGGTTGTATCGCTGGGTATCCTGATGGTACATTCCGAGGCAATCGGGCAATGACTCGGTATGAATTTGCAGCAGGTTTGAATGCCTGTTTGCAGCAAATCGATCGATTGCTCGTCAGTCGCCCAGATTTACCGACAACAGATTTAGAATCGTTACGGCGGCTGGTTCAAGAATTTGAAGCCGAAATCGCCACCCTAGGAGGACGGGTCGATAACTTAGAAGGTCGGGTAGGATTTCTGGAAGACAATCAGTTTTCCACCACCACCAAGCTGTTTGGACAGGCGATTTTTGGACTCCAAGGGCGCACGCAAGACAATGAATTTTCCCTCGCGGGGAACCGATTTGTAGACCGGGACACCAATATTACCTTGATTGATAACGTCCAGTTGAGCTTGTTCACTCAACTGAGTCCTCGCAGCCTCTTGTTAACCAGTTTCCAAGCAGGCAACGGTAATACCAGTCCTACGTTTAGTGACACATTGGGTAACTACGTGCGTTTGGGCTACGAAGGGGACAACGATAACGACTTAGTACTCAGTGACCTTAGCTATCGCCAGCTCCTTGGCAGCAATTTTGCCTTTATTGTCGGACCCGAAGGCGTCAACCCCGTTAACGTATTCCGGGGGGTCAATCGCATTGAAAGTGCAGGTTCGGGTCCCCTATCCAGCTTTGCCCAGCGCAACCCCATTATCAACGTTGGCAATGGTAGCGGTGGTGTCGGCTTTGACTGGCAAGTAGCAACTCGTCTTAGTTTGCAGGCTGTTTATTCAGCCAGCACACCAGCAAACACAGCTAACGGCATATTCGGCGGCGAAAATGGTGAAACCTCAGCCGGGGTTCAGTTAGTTGCTTCGCCTACCGATAACATTGATGTCTCGCTCCAATACATCAATGCCTATTCTCCTTTTGGGCGATTGGGTACGGGTGTGGGAGATGATCAAGTAGCATTACGGGGTATCAATGGCAGAGCGCCAATTAGTACCAATGCCTTCGGTGCGGGCTTAGAATGGCGAGTTACACCCCGCGTTACGTTTGGAGGATGGGCAGGTTATACCATTTCTGATTTCAAAGCCGATTCGGGAGATGTTGAAACCCTAAACTGGATGGCGTTCCTCAATTTCCCCGACTTATTTGGTGAAGGGAATTTAGGGGGTATATATGTGGGTCAACCTCCCCGGATTACTAGCAGTGACCTGCCAAACGGCAGAAACGTCCCTAGCTTTTTGAGCTCAGGAGACTTTGCTGCTGGAGAGGGAGATCAACCGGGGACGACGACTCATGTAGAGGCGTTCTATCGGTTCCGGGTTGCAGATAACATTAGCATTACTCCCGGCGTCATTGTGATCTTCAATCCGCTTCACAACGACGACAATGACACGATTACGATTGGTGCTATCCGTACTACGTTTACGTTCTAAGCGGTAAAGAAGCTGTAGGTTATGGGGGGGCTAAGGGGGGTAAACCAAGAGGTAGGGGCAAGATGTGAGGTGCGCTGCATATATCCTTTCCCTCCCCGTCTATGAAGTTCTGGTAAAGATGCCCTGTAAAGGGAACTATGTTTGCAGACAAGAGCGTCTTTGTTTTGAGACAGGCTAGGTAAATTTCTGGAAATCTATCTAGTCTGACCTAAAGGAGTACTCCTGGCAAGACAGTCCTCAGGGTACTTTATCCCCCTCTTCTTCATGAATACTTCGCGATCTGACTCTGTTCAGGAATAAATCTGAACCGACCAATAATTTTCAGATAGGTCTCGAAGTTAGGAAGATACCTCCGTTTATTTCGTTCATTCACTGATGGAGTCTTAAGATGAGTCTGAAATCACTTCGCTACCTCGTTAGTTTAGGCGTTATTGGTAGCTTGGCTTTAGTCGTTGCCCCTGCTGCTAAGGCAGATATTAAAGTGACAGGGGGTAATGCCAGTGGTCAAGGGGCATTTTTTGTGCCAACACAGGATGCTGCTGGTAACGTCACGCTGTTTGATGTTAATGTTCAGCAAATCACGATTGAAAGCTCTAATGGGACGACTAGTAATTCCCAATTTGTGCCAAATGGTGTTCGCTTTAATGACACCAATATGAGTGGCACCCCTGATGAGGGGGATGAGTTTTTCCTGAAGGGGGGACTCTCAGGGATAGCTTTTACTCAAAATGGTCAGTTAGTGACGTTTACAAATAGAGAGACCCTTCTCCAAGCTAATCTTGATTCCTTTACTGAAGCTTTCAATGTCAGCGGGTCACTGATTTCCCCAGAGACAGTCGGGGATGCCTTACCCGTTTTCTTGCCCGGTTTGACCGACGTAACGGTGACAACTAACGGGTTTGAGGCTACAGGTGGTAAATTGCAAATTGGTGACTACGAAGCTACCCTGGCTAATGGTGTCATTGATCTCGATTCGACGTTGAAATTCATGGAATCCACTAGTGGCGGCGGATCTTCTGCTGGTGCTTCCAGTAATATGATCACGCAGCGCGTCAAGTTCAAGTTTGAAGGGGAAGACTTACCCGGAGATAGTTACTTCTTTGATGCTGCTAATGGTCAGATTCGCTTCGTGGGTAACGCTAATCAAAAATTCGAGATCCAAACGGTTAGCAACTCTGGGACACAAGATATTAAATTTAAGATCAAGGGTGAGGGCGGTA
This sequence comes from Coleofasciculus sp. LEGE 07092, assembly GCF_015207375.1. Lineage (GTDB taxonomy): Bacteria > Cyanobacteriota > Cyanobacteriia > Cyanobacteriales > Coleofasciculaceae > LEGE-07092. Next base: position 13,672 of record NZ_JADEWY010000131.1, read on the forward strand.
TTGTTGATGCCACCTTGGATGCAGCAGGCGCGGTTGCTGTAATTGATGATAGCGAAACACTAGACCGCTTCGAGTTTAAAGGCAAAGATGAGGGAGAAGTTAGTGGTTTTACATCCCTATTTAGCGAAAATGGTCTAGGTTTCACTAGCGTTGGAGGGGAAGGAAAAACCAAGTATAAATTTGAACAAGGCGGCACCAACATCGAAGGCGAAACGGATAGCATCACCTTCCGTGCCTATGCTGGGGTAACTGATATCGACGATATCGATACCGATTTCACTGATGACGATTCTGACTTTGACTACACGAATCCTAGCGATGGGGATGACGATGACGGCGGTCCTGTGACGTGTAATGTCTGCTTGAATCAGCCCCTTAACTTCAACAACACCATCACGATTGGTAGCACAACCATTACCAATATTAGTAACAACAACACCATTAACCTCCAGTTTACGGGTGGTGGAGCTGGTGCTGGTGCTGGTGGTGGATCTGGTGCTGGCGCTGGTGCTGGTGCTGGTGCTGGTGCTGGTGCTGGTGCTGGTGCTGGTGCTGGTGCTGGTGCTGGTGCTGGTGCAGGCGCTGGCGCTGGTGCTGGCGCAGGTGCTGGTGCTGGTGCTGGCGCAGGTGCTGGTGCTGGTGCAGGTGGTTCAGTGGTAGGTGGTTATAAGTTAGTTGGACCTAGCAGTCGGTGCTTCCCTGGCTTGGTGGGTATGCGCCAGCTTTCCGATGAGGAACTCGCTAGTATCGATACGAGTGACGATACTGCAATGAACGACAACACCACTGTTAGTGATGACGACATGGGTGATAACACCACTGTTAGTGATGACGACATGGGTGATAACACCACTGTTAGTGATGACGACATGGGTGATGACGACATGGGCGATGACGACATGGGTGATAACACCACTGTTAGTGATGACGACATGGGTGATGACGACATGGGCGATGACGACATGGGCGATGACAACTAAGCCTGCAATCATCTGAATCATCCCATCAACCAAGGGATTGGCAATAAAAGGAGCAAACTCTGGTAATTGCCAATCCTATGCAAGCAGCAACAGCGAAATCTGCCGATACTTGGTTTCAGACTAGTTCGTTAACTAGCGATATCACCGAAAACCCCGCTCTCTAATCAACAGGAGTGGGGTTTTCTCAATTCCCTATTCCCCATTCCCCATTCCCCATTGTCAGGACTTAACCAAAACCCACTGGATCAGGCAAACTAGAGTAAGTACTCAATACCTCTTCACAAAATCTAAAACGACAAATAACTCATGCCCTGGCCCTTTAAGCCCAAGTCTCGAAAGAAAATTGCTCGAATTGAAATTACTGGTGCGATCGCTAGCAGCACCCGCAAGCGAGTGCTTGACGCCCTAAAAACAGTAGAAGAAAAGAAATTTCCGGCTCTACTCCTGCGAATCGACAGTCCTGGTGGCACGGTTGGCGATTCCCAAGAAATCTACAGCGCCCTGATGCGCCTGCGAGAGAAAGTGAAAATTATTGCCAGTTTTGGCAATATCTCGGCATCTGGAGGAGTTTACATTGGCATGGGTGCCGAACATATTGTGGCAAACCCTGGTACAATCACGGGAAGTATTGGCGTTATTCTGCGGGGAAATAACTTAGAGCGCTTATTAGAAAAAGTTGGCGTTTCCTTCAAAGTTATTAAGTCGGGTCCCTACAAAGATATTTTGGCATTTGATCGAGAACTGACCGAACCCGAACAGAACATCCTCCAAGAGATGATTGATATCAGTTACCAGCAGTTCGTGCAAACAGTTGCCGAGGGTCGTAATTTGGCAGTCGAAACGGTGCGCAGCTTTGCTGATGGTCGAATTTTTACGGGTCAGCAAGCCTTGGAATTGGGAGTTGTTGACCGACTGGGTACGGAGGAAGATGCCCGCCGCTGGGCGGCAGAACTGGCAGGTCTTGACCCCGAAAAAACCAAATGCGAAACCATTGAGGAACCGAAGCCCTTCTGGAGCCGACTGCTACCGGGTAGCAGTCGTCAGGTAGCATCAGGGCTATCGGCGGGAATCGATTGGTTAGAATTTGAACTGTCTACCAACGGTCAGCCACTCTGGTTGTATAGACCCTAGCCTAGAACAGGACGGGGCAAAAGAAAAGTGACTCCCTCTTTGAAGGCAGGGTAACTCCTAGAGGAGAAGAGATATTTAACGGGTCAGTTATCTCTGCCATGCTGCACTAGTACAGCGTGGCAGAGATAATTTACCCGTTAATGTAAGATAAACTTTAAATTTTAGAGCTTAGATTAAGATTCTCGCATAAAAAATCAATCATCAAAAATCGAAAATAGTAATCTGGAGGGTTATTAAGTGGTGCAGTGGCGAGTTCGGGCTATTCGTGGAGCGACAACTGCTTCAGAAAATACGGTTGAGGCTATCCGAGAAGCCATGATGGAGTTGCTCGATGAGCTGGAGGCTTACAATCAGATTGACCACGAAGAGATTATTAGTGCTATCTTTACAACCACGCGAGATTTAGATGCGATCTTCCCGGCGGCGATCGCTCGAGAGCGTCCTCTGTGGGATAATGTTGCCCTACTGGATGTCCAGCAGATGCACGTAGAAGGTAGCTTGGAACGTTGTATCCGGTTTTTAATCCACATTAATACCCCCGTTTCACAAACTCAGATTTACCATCCCTATCTGCGTCAAGCCAAAAATTTAAGACCAGATTGGAGTTTAGCTCAAATTAGTTGACCTGTTTCCCCTGCTGTACAATCTCATCGCCGATAAGGACGGCACGGCTATAGCATTTCTGTATCTGGTGAAGTACAAAGGGTTTGGTTTCAGGGAGTAGGGAGTAGGGAATGGGG
>NZ_JADEWY010000132.1 GCF_015207375.1 Coleofasciculus sp. LEGE 07092
CCCCATGTACAATGACTAAGGGGACAAACCTTACAACCACTGATGGCTCGCACCCCTAGATTAACGTTTGACCGGGGAACTTTGATATTGCACCCGCCGCCACGAGGGAAAGCTTGGGTGGATTATGCGACGTGGGATGACCGGATTGAGAAGTTTCGCGTTCCGGGTATGTATTACCGTCCCCTAGTAGAGGTGCTGCAAGCTGAGGACATTTATTTTGTTGATGATGCCAGTGAATTCGCGCCCCTAGAACTGGTTGCCAGCTTTGAGATGGAACCTTACCTTCATCAGCAGGAAGCCCTCCTAGCCTGGAAGCAAGCCGGACGGCGAGGTGTGGTAGTATTACCGACGGCAGCGGGTAAGACATATTTGGCCCAACTGGCAATGCAATGTACGCCCCGCACGACGCTGATTGTGGTGCCGACATTGGATTTAATGCATCAGTGGTACGCTCAGTTGGATGCGGCATTCCCGGATGTGGAGGTGGGATTATTAGGCGGCGGTTCCCACGATCGCACTCCGATTCTTATCGCTACTTACGATAGTGCCACGATTCACGCTGAATCTTTGGGCAATCTGTACGGGTTGTTAGTCTTTGATGAATGCCACCACTTGCCAACGGACTTCTATCGTGCTACTGCCGAATATGCGATCGCTCCCTATCGGTTGGGACTAACTGCCACTCCCGATCGCTCAGACGGGCGTCATAATGACCTTAATGCCCTGATTGGCTTAGAAGTTTATCGCAAAACCCCAGCAGAATTAGCGGGTTTGGCGTTGGCTGACCATCAGGTGGTGCAGATTAAGGTTAAGCTATCTCAGAAGGAACGCGATCGCTACAATGCCTGCATCAAACTTCGCAATGATTTCTTAAAAGAAGCCAATATTTACCTCGGCAGTATCAATGGGTGGCAGCGGTTTGTGCAAACGAGTGCAAGTTCTCAAAAAGGACGCCGTGCAATGCTGGCGCATCGGGAATCTAAGGCAATTTCCTTGGGGACGGAGGGGAAACTGCGAGTACTGGCAGATTTGCTGGCAAAGCATTACCCAGAACGGATTCTTATTTTTACCAACGATAACGCCACAGTTTATCGCATTTCCCAGGAGTTTCTGACTCCAGCACTGACCCATCAAACCCCGGTTAAAGAACGCCATGAAATTTTAACCCGCTTTCGAGAAGGAGAGTATAAAACCATTGCCGCCTCTCACGTCCTAAATGAAGGGGTGGATGTCCCGGATGCACGGGTGGCTATTATTCTATCGGGTACGGGTTCGGAACGGGAATATGTGCAGCGCTTGGGGCGAGTGTTGCGAAAGGGAACGGATCAGAATAAGTTGGCGTTGCTGTATGAGGTAGTGGCTGAAAATACCAGTGAGGAAGGCACATCTCAACGGCGGCGAGGTGGGGGTGGGAAGAAGGAACGCAAGGAAATTGAAAAGCCGAAATCGAAGCACCAACAGTTAGAACTTTTACCCTCTCAACCCTATGAGGTGAAGCCTTCTAAGACGCCAAAAGCGGCAGAATCAAAGGACAAGTGGGGGTACGATACAGAATTTGAGGATCGTTAAGAACAAAAGAAATAGGGATAGTTGATTCAGGTTCAGGTATTTTAGGGAAAAACGGCTCGGACTATTCCTGGCGATCAGACAACACACCACAGCAATTCTGGCTTACCCTTGTATTCTCCATAAACCACGGCATTCTGACCAAATAACACGCCGATTTCCTGGGCGTCTGCACGGTTCAAACCCAATGCCAGAACACTTTTTTCGGGCTGCCAATCCGTATCGTCTCCCACACCGCTCCCCTCTAGGTAAGGGATATTTGTGTAATCTAAATGACCGATCATCTCCCTATGCCGGTGCTGGTTTTGAGAGAGTGAAAGCACCACAGAAGCTGGATTCCAGGCGGTAATAAACGCCCATGAAACAAATCCATACTGATTTAACAGTAAATCTAAGTCTGGGTTGTGTACCCCAATCCGAATCAGGATATCGCCTTTGGGTGCGATCGCTTGATAGGTCGTAGCGGTATAAGCTTTGACTAAAATATCTAACGTTGAATTATTATTATAGTCTGACATTCTACCTCCGCCCTAGACTGGCGTGTATGGGCAACTCATAAAAATCCCGGATGATCCTGTCCACGAGTGGTAAAGTGGAGCAGTTGATAAAATCGACGCAAAGATCTGTCAAACTTAATAACACAATATTTTTAAAGTCGGATTTCCTTGGCTTTAGCTGACCCCTCAGATATTCTTATTCTGTGCTATCGTGCTGTACCAAGTTCGTTTTCCGTCAAACTCACCTATCCCATCGTCGTTTATGCAACTGCACAATTCCCGGCGTCGGACAAAAATTGTTGCCACAATAGGTCCTGCAACCAGTAGCCCAGAAGTACTCAAGGAACTGATTAAAGCCGGTGCCACGACGTTGCGGCTCAACTTTTCCCACGGCACTCATGACGACCATCAGCGCAGCATTCGCCTAATTCGTCAGACTGCCTTTGAACTGAATCAACCGGTCGGTATTCTACAAGACTTGCAAGGACCGAAAATTCGCTTGGGTCGGTTTGAGACGGGTTCAATCATGGTGACAGGGGGCGAGCGCTTCACCCTCACCAGCGAACTCCTTCCGGGCACCCAAGAAATCAGTTCCGTTACCTACGAACTGCTTGCCGATGAAGTTCCAGAGGGTGCCACCATTCTTTTAGATGATGGCAAAGTGGAGATGCAAGTTGAAGAGATAGACCGAGTGAAACGCGCCTTGCACTGTCGCGTTGTGGTTGGTGGTGTCCTTTCTAATAATAAAGGCGTTAACTTTCCGGGTGTTTACCTCTCGATTCGCGCCCTTACGGATAAAGACCGTCGGGATTTAATGTTCGGTCTAGATCAGGGTGTGGATTGGATTGCCCTCAGCTTTGTGCGAAATCCTCAGGACGTGCTGGAAATTAAAGAACTCATTACCAGTGCCGATAAAGAAGTGCCAGTTATCGTCAAGATTGAAAAGCACGAAGCAATCGAGCAAATGGAAGCCATTCTCTCTCTATCAGATGGCGTTATGGTGGCTCGAGGTGATTTAGGGGTGGAACTGCCAGCAGAGGATGTCCCCATTCTGCAAAAGCGACTCATTTCCACCGCCAACCGCCTGGGAATTCCGGTGATTACCGCCACCCAGATGCTAGATAGCATGGTAAGTTCCCCCCGACCGACTCGTGCAGAGATTTCTGATGTTGCCAATGCTATTCTCGATGGCACCGATGCCGTAATGCTCTCCAACGAAACGGCTGTGGGAAAATACCCCGTTGAAGCGGTGGCAACCATGGCAAGAATTGCCGTGCGCATCGAGAAAGAACACGTCACGCGCAACGTCGAAGACACCCGACGCTCGATTCCCAATGCAATTTCTCAGGCAGTGGGTCAAATTGCCGAGCAGTTACAGGCATCTGCAATTATGACTCTGACAAAAACGGGTTCTACGGCTCGGAATGTTTCTAAGTTTCGACCCTATACTCCTATCCTGGCTATCACGCCCCATGTGGATGTAGCCAGACAACTGCAATTGGTGTGGGGGGTCAGACCTTTGTTAGTGTTGGATTTACCATCTACAGGTCAGACTTTCCAGGCGGCAATCAATGTGGCACAGGAAAAGAACCTGTTGGCAGAGGGAGATTTGGTAGTCATGACGGCTGGAACACTCCAAGGCGTTCCCGGTTCAACGGATTTGATTAAAGTCGAGGTGGTAACTGCCGTTCTCGGTCAGGGAATTGGCATCGGTCAGGGTTCGGTCAGTGGTTTAGCTCGCGTGGCTCACAGTGCCCTAGCCGTTGGTAATTTCAACCCCGGTGAAATTCTGGTCGTACCGTCAACGAGTGCCGAATTTGTAGATAGTATTCGCAAAGCGGCTGGGGTCGTGACAGAGGAAGACAGTTTAACCAGTCATGCGGCGGTAATTGGCTCGCGGTTAGGAGTGCCGGTGATTGTGGGTGTTAAGAATGCCACGCAGATAATTCGGGATGGAGCGATTATTACTCTGGATACCCAGCGAGGTTTGGTTTACTCGGGAGCCATGGGAGCGAGTGCCAGTAGTGGCATGGTGATGGTGTGAAAAGGTGAGGAGTGAATGAGCCTCTACTGTGTTCACACTCAGGATAATGTGAGTTTAATAGAATCGGGATGACAGGATTTGAACCTGCGACCCCCTCGTCCCGAACGAGGTGCGCTACCAAGCTGCGCTACATCCCGTAATAACCTATCCATGCTATCACGTCTTCTCAGCAATTGACTCTCAGCCTGCTAGGATTAACACGGGTACTTCAATGGGAGATATTCCAGTCGTGGTTGTTAAGCCAGAATGGTTGCGGGTTAAAGCACCGCAGTGGCAGCGTGTAGGCAGTGTTAAAGAAATTTTGCGGGATTTAGCGTTGAATACTGTTTGCGAGGAAGCCTCTTGTCCGAATATCGGAGAGTGTTTCAACGCAGGCACCGCTACCTTTTTAATTATGGGTCCTGCTTGCACCCGCGCCTGTCCCTATTGTGATATTGACTTTGAGAAAAAGCCCCAACCCCTCGACTCTACGGAACCAACCCGTTTGGCAGAAGCAGTAAGGCGTCTGAAATTAAATCACGTCGTTATTACCTCCGTCAACCGGGATGATTTACCTGATGGGGGGGCTTCCCAGTTCGTGGGTTGTATCGAAGGAATTCGCAGTATTTCTCCCCAGACAACAATTGAGGTGCTGATCCCTGACTTGTGCGGTAACTCGAATGCTTTAGAAACAATTATCCAAGCTAAACCTGAAGTCCTCAACCACAATACGGAAACTGTCCCTCGACTCTATCGTCGGGTACGTCCTCAAGGACATTATCAGCGATCGCTCGAACTGCTCCAACGCACCCGTGAGTTAGCTCCTTGGATTTATACGAAATCCGGTGTCATGGTGGGATTGGGAGAAACTGACACCGAGATTCGGGACGTAATGCAGGATTTGCGGGCGGTAGACTGCGATATCCTCACCATCGGGCAGTATCTGCAACCGAGTCAAAAGCATTTGGGTGTTGCTGATTTTGTCACACCTGCACAGTTTGATGCTTGGCGAGAGTGGGGTGAATCCTTAGGGTTTTTACAAGTTGTCTCGTCTCCCCTTACCCGCAGTTCTTATCATGCAGAACAGGTGAGGGAGTTGATGCAGCGGTATCCTCGTCCTGTTTGACACTCTTCGCCCTATAGAACCCATTTGATATCTATTCATAGGCTAGCCGTTTGAGCATCAGTCTGATAAAGCAGAGATTGAGTTTGGCAGTGGCATGGCTGAGAGTTCGCTCAAAGTTTTTAACCTCATATCTTGCACCCTTGTCGATAAGCCCGAAAATCAGCCCAAAGTTCAAACTCCGGGCTAATAGCTCAAGTCCATTTCAATGGACTACAAGTCTTATCAATATTCCATAAGGCTTTGATGGCTATCTTGCACTTTTGTCCACCTATCTCGGCTCAATCCCTGGTTGAGATTTCTGCTATTGCTCGCTATCACTGAGTGCATTCAGTAATTTTTTAGCCACGATCGCACTGACAACCACTTAACCCACTACTCCAGCCACTTTGACTTCTGAGCATAGTCTTCAACTCAGATATATCACCAGCTTCAAATTCTTCTAAAAGGCTGGTTATTTCTTTCATGCCTTGAATTTTTTGAATTATTTCTGAATCATCTTCAATTGCTTTTGCAACTTCAGCAAGCTTAGATAGATCTGTACAAGTTCGCATTACTTTATAGGAGTAGAATATCCTTCCAATCCTCGCCTAGCAGTTCCAAGACATAGACTAATTCATCATCTTGTATCGTATCAATATACAAGCCTGTTGCTCTCTTAAACTGCCCGTTTTGATTAGGTGTTATTTGATTCTTTTGAATCAAGAGAAGGTTGTTATCGTCCTCAAGCAGAAAAGTACCTAGAGAATTTAACCATTCAAAAGTACTATTTTCATCCCTTCTCAAAACCTGACTAAGGTTATAAATATTTTCTTTTCTGACTACTCCATTGACTAATTCTTGATAATCTACCGTTTTCCAGTCGCTCCAAGCTATCTCACACCAGTTATGCAGGTGATTTTTTTTGCAAACAGCACTAGGCGCTAGGTCAAAAACAAACTGCCAAACTTTATTTCTTACAGCTTCTGAGAAAGAGGTTTTCGGAAAGCATAAATCTTTAATAGCTCTTTTTTTAGCATATTCATCTTCCAGTTCAACAATTAAGGCATTATAAAGAAATTCTCTAATTGGTTCTTGGATGAACTCTTGATACCAGTTTTTGTCAAAGTCTGTGTCATGTGTAAAGGGCGTTTTGGTTTCTGCAATGTTGTAAAGATCGAAAAAATTATCTTGTGCAATCCTGGAAACTGCATCTTTGTATAAGGTAACAGCAGATTTTAAAATTTTTTTATTCTCGATTTTTTTGGTTTTATCAGTGTTGTTTAACCAAATTCCATCTCTTTCGGTTTGAGGGTTAAAGAAGAAGCTATTTACAATCACAGGAAAATGAAAACTCTCAGTTCCAATAAGAGGAAAATCACAAAACAATTTCGGAAGATTTCTTACACCTTTAACTGAATATCCCTTTTCACGTTTTTCAACTTCAGTGGCAATAGCTACTCTCTCATTGGAGAGATATAAAATTGAAATGTTTTCTTGTATATCATTCCTTGTTTTTGAAACACATACAATAGAATTGTCTTCTAGTTCTCTATTTTTTTTCATAATAAATATTTTCTCTGGCAAGCTTATCTATGATTTCTACTCTACCTATTTTAGGAATAAATGCCAGGACGAAGGGAATTAATTTTGAAAACTCTTCCACACCAGTTTGAGCTACTTTCTTCTGCTCCTCTGTGTCTAATTGGTAACAGAAAGATGTATTGAATTGACTTTCATTATAATAATTAGGGCTTATTTTCTCAATGGACTCATTAAATTCTTTCCAAGAATTTTCTATACGGGGGATGAGTTGTGCTATTACTTTTCCTCGTCGATCCAGCAAAAATTCAAATTTGTGAAGTCCATCTGCCGACTCTATAATTCCCTTTATTTTAATGACTTTTGAAAGTAGATGCGTTGTCAAAAAACCTGTTCTAAACCTACCTGTTTTCTTGGTTTCCTGCCCTTCTTCCGCTTCCTTAGAGGAAATTTGGTCTATTAATCCTATGATATCCTGGCTTGTAAAATGGGTTCCATTATGCCTAAACGTAACGCTATTCCCATCAAGTTCTATTTGAATGGATACAATTCTATTGTCATCTTCCGCAATACTATCCTTTGCATTTTGCAAAAGCTCCCAAGCCCAACGTCCTTGATTCTTTGCAATAGTCTGTTCCAGTTCATCTAGGCGCTTTATTATTTTATTCGCCACTTTGTTCCTAAGCCTACCCCAAGCTTGAGGTACACAGAGGACTAACTAGACATCTCCAGAAAACCTTATTTTTGAACGATATTACTATGATTTCAGCTGTGTTTTTAGGAATTATTGGAGATGTCTATTATAAAGTTGCAGTAGCAGCGAATAGTTAATAGCAAGAAGTAGCATCATGGCATATCAACCGATCCAAAACTACGGAATTATTGGGAATATGTACACAACAGCCTTAGTCGGGCTGAATGGGTCGATTGACTGGTTTTGTTTTCCCAATCACGATAGCGAGAGTATCTTTGCTGCACTACTTGATGATGGCAAAGGTGGACATTTCCAAATTTCCCCTCTAACTGATGAAGTAACTCACAAGCAATTCTACTGGCCCGAAACCAACGTCCTGATTACCCGCTTTTTTACATCAGACGGTGTGGGAGAAATCTCGGACTTTATGCCTGTTGGGATGAACCCCCAAGAACCCAGACATCACTGGTTAATCCGGCGCGTCAAGGTAGTTCGTGGCTCCATGGATTTCCAGATGGAATGCTGTCCCGCTTTCAACTATGCCCGTGATGAACACCAAACAACGCTCAATTCTGCTGGTGCGGAGTTTCACTCAGCAAAGCTCAAACTCGAACTCTCCACCGATATCCCCCTACAGAAGGACGACAAGGGTGTCTTTGCCAAGTTTACGCTTCAGGACGCAGAGATAGCTGTTTTTGTGCTGCGCGAAAGCAGTAGCGATCGCAAATCCCCCCTTAACTCCTCAGCTTGTGAGGGGTTGTTTCAGCAAACCGTTGATTACTGGCGTAACTGGCTGGAGCAATGTACCTATAAAGGGCGATGGCGGGAGATGGTTCATCGTTCGGCGCTCGTGTTGAAGCTGCTTACTTACCAGCCAACCGGGGCAATCATAGCCGCATCCACTTGTAGCCTGCCAGAGAATATTGGCGGCGAACGCAACTGGGATTACCGCTACACTTGGATTCGGGATGCCGCATTCACGATTTATGCGTTGATGCGCCTCGGGTTCACCAACGAAGCGTCAGAGTTCATGAATTGGATCGAGGCTCGTTGCCATGAGCGCGATCCCAATGGTTCGTTGCAAACCATGTATGGGATTGATGGACGCCACGATCTCAGTGAGGAAATTCTAAATCATCTGGAGGGTTACAAAGGTTCGAGTCCAGTTCGGATTGGTAATGCGGCTTACCAACAGTTACAGATGGATATTTACGGCGAGTTGATGGATTCGGTGTATCTATTCAACAAGTATGGAACACCGATTTCCTATGCCTTGTGGACTGCTCTGCGCCATCTACTTGATTGGGTTTGTGATAACTGGCAGCAACCGGACTATGGCGTTTGGGAAGTGCGTAGGGGACAACAACAGTTTGTGTATTCAAAGCTAATGTGTTGGGTGGCATTAGATCGGGGTTTGCGTTTGGCAGATAAGCGATCGTTTCCAGCGGATCGGGAAAGGTGGCTCAAGACTCGTGACGAAATCTACGAACAGCTTATGGACAGGGGATGGAATGCCTCTCGTCAGTCTTTCGTGCAATATTACGGCAGTGACTCCCTGGACGCAGGAAGCTTGATCATACCCCTAGTATTTTTCCTCTCTCCAGCCGATCCCCGAATGTTGTCTACGTTGAATACCATTAATCAACCTCCCAAGTCAGGAGGGTTGGTTTCTGATAGTTTGGTCTACCGATATAATGTAGCAGAATCACCCGATGGACTGAGAGGAAAGGAGGGTACGTTCAATCTCTGCACCTTTTGGCTAGTTGAGGCATTAACCCGCGCTGGAGTTGCCAATCGGGATAGCGCCCAACTGGATGAAGCCCGACTCATATTTGAAGAGATGCTGGGTTATGCTAACCATCTGGGGCTTTATGCGGAGCAAACAGGACCTCTTGGTGATGCCTTAGGGAATTTCCCTCAAGCGTTTACACACCTGGCGTTAATCAGTGCAGCTTGGAATTTAGATAAAGCGCTTAAAGAAAAATAGAACAGGACTTACGCAAAGAAAGCCTGTAAACCGCTAATTGTAGGGACATATATCGTGCTCCTACCAGATGTAGCGTCTGTGCGTAAGTCCTGGCTCCTATCGGCTATGCCTTTATGAATTCTGACGTCGAAATTCTGCTGGGGTTAAGCGCATCGGTTGGTTGGGGTTCCAAATACCGTATCCCATGATTCGGGCGTACTCTTGAGCACGAACTAGGCGATCGCTATATTTGTCATTAGGCGATCGCGGCGCAGCTAGGACGTACCCTTCTTGAACCAGTTGCTCGTTGAGCAATCTGCCACTATGCCAAACATACGCCAGCCAGCGACCGAAACTATCTTTGGTTTGAACATCTGCCTCTAATAAAACAGGTTGCAAGACTAATTGTTGACCCCTGATTTCACTAATCAGTTGCTCGACTCGATTTTTTGCCTCTCCTCCCCAAGGTTCCTGCTCCAAGTCGGGTGCCTCAATACCAATTAACCGCACCCGCACGAGCAAAGGGGAAGGTTGTGTTGGATCTAGCACCTCTAGGGTTTGTCCACTAACCACCTGCTGTACCTGAACGGGAATGCCATTGGGGACACGGCTCGATTGGCATCCCCCCAACAGCAAGAGACAGCAACATAAAATTAGGAATAAGACCTTGAGAAGGGAAGAGTTCTGTTCCTCTACCTTCCTAATCCTCATCCAGAGGCAGCCCAAACCGAATCTTGCCCTTGCCAAAATATCGACCGAATTGGAGTTCGTAGACTTCATCTTCATCCTGCGTCTCGACTTCTAAGTCTGAGCGGGGATACCCCACACATAAGAGAGCGTATCCGCGATCGCGCAATTCCGGAGAAAGTCCCATGGCTTCAGGTTGGTAGATTTCACCAGAGAGTACTCGCACGGCACAGGTGGTGCAGGCTCCATTGCGGCAGGAAAAGGGAAGCTCAACCCCCTGCTTTTCCATGGCGTGCAGGATGTACTGATCCCCTGGCACTTCCAGGATCTGTTCGGTATCGGTTTGGCGATTGTGAATTTTGATTTTATAGGATGGGTTCATGATTTTTGTGTATAATTAAAGACTGTGCGCCTAAGTTGGTAAACTTAAACTACGCACACTCAATGATAAATCCCCTGGAGAGATGGCCGAGCGGTTGAAGGCGCAGCACTGGAAATGCTGTTTAGGGGTAACTCTAACGAGGGTTCGAATCCCTCTCTCTCCGTTATTAAATGCTGGTTGACCCAAAAAATACTGATGAGTTGAAGGTCTACTCCCACTCGGAGAGGCGATCGCTAATTGCCCTCACACCCAATCCCATCTTGTTCCTTAATGCAGAGTATGCAACACATAGTTTTCTTTTAAGCTAGTACTCTAAAGCGTAAGTATAGGTAGGGTTAGGCAGCTAAAAGCTTGCCCTTAACGCCTAAGGTGTCCAAGGAATTGCCTTCTTCTGCGGCAATCCATCGCACCAACGACTCCGATTGATGGATATTGAGACAGTCCATGATCAAATGCCATTTGCTGTTCGAGAGTGAATTTTAACGGCGCACCACTGCGCTCACGATCTTGCAAGCGCTCCTTCACTGGCTGAGATTGCTCCGTGGTTTCAATCCAACGGCGTCGCCACTCTTGTCCCCTTGTCCCCTTGTCTCCTTGTCTCCTTGTCCCCTTGTCCCCTTGTCTCCTTGTCTCCTTGTCCCCACTCCCCACTCCCCACTCCCAGCCTTTACTGATAAGCTAAAAACACCCCATGCACTCTCTAGAAAACCTGCAATGCCTAGAAATAAGTCTTTTTCCATGTTCCAGGAAGATGCTTATGTGCTCCTCGAAACTAACCAACCAGAGCAAATTCTGACACCAGAGGAACTCTTAGAAAAACTCAAGGCAATTTTAGTGACTCGGCAGGATGATTTGCCCCGAGATGTGCAGAAGTTTTCCTTACTGGAGGAGCAAGCTAAGTACTTGATGGAAACCTCTTGCGAATTAGATGTTGGACCGGACGGATATTTGCAGTGGTATGTTGTGCGGCTATAAAAATAATGGAGAGACGCGAATGTTCACGTCTCAATACTTTCGACGGCTAACCACTCCAAGTTAAGACGTTGCAATTAACGCTACATCAACTTGTTCCTCTTCCGGTTGAGTCAGTTCAACTCGGATACCCGGTCCAAAGAATTTCTCAATTTTTTCCCGCTTCTGCTGCCAAGTCTCGAAGGAAACTAGCGGCGAGTCAAATTGCAAAACTAAGGCATAGGCTCCATCCACTTCCATTTCGTGCAAACTCATCAGTACCGGTCTTTCGTCATTGCTGGGGGATAAGCCCAAACTTTCAAGGGAACTATCCAAATGCGCATCTTGACCGTAGCGATAGCGCATGATATCTTGGCGAATCTGGTTTTGAGTCGAAGTAGCGGTTTGTTCTCGCAGTTTCAGCACATCAGGAGGCGTGGGTTGGCTCAAGGTTACAGGCTTGAGTTCAGAAGCTTTGAGGGCAAAACCGCCCAATAATATGGGGATGCCGTAAAAGAATCCCACTAGATTTAAGGTGGCGTTTTCGGTGGCGTAGGCAACAAAGCCGGTAATGGTAAGCAAGCCACCGATGACAAGTCCTATCGTTCCCAAGGAAGTTTGGCGTAACATCGTAGTTAAGCTACCTAGACAGTAATCACTTTAACTTTATTATCCTTGCCTGGGGGTAGCATTCACACGGCGAACTTGTACAGTTTGCGTTTAAGGGAGTATCTTTCCCTCACCATCGAGCAGTGAGCAGTGAGCCATAACTCATAACTGGTGACTGATTTAATAGATTCGGTTTAGGTTTTATGTGCTGTCGTTTATTTGTCACAGAACTTTTAATATGATTAAACAAAAAAACCCAAAAGAAACCCAAGACAGCCAAGTTTTACAAGATCAACTTAAATCACTGCAACAGGAAGAAGAAACGCTTTACAACATTTTAGCGGTCGATGTTTGGGCATTGGCGAAAACGATGGATGAATTTCATCCAGGCTTTTGGTCTGCCTTCATGAAAAACCGTGAAAAAGCACTCAAACGATTTATTGCTGAGGGGAGTAAAAATAAGCCTGCTGAACCGAAACGCCCTCCTTTTCTGCGTTAGACATGAGTGACAATCATTTACCCCAATGGTATTGCTCCTTCTTTATCCTTTAGCATAGAACTACAGCAATCATGTTAAGTTTAATATAGTGTCCACCCTTTATCAACATCAAAGTCAGCCAAGGAACGAATCATGAATCCACAAACCCTTCAAGAACAAATTGCTTTAGTAGAAACGAAGCGGGAGTTCCTCGTAAAACTTTTGGAGCAACCCAACCTAGGCACCTTAAGAATTGATGTAAATCAGGCACTCGAAGAACTTGACGAACTCATTGAAGAATTTAACCGAACCTTTCCCAACTCGGAAGGCGCTAGTGGATTGTAGAGGTTATTGATTTGGAGAAGCCCTCAAAACCAAATAAAGGCGTATCCCTTCCCTAATGAGAAAAAGGACTATTACCCCCTTCAAATAATTTCAAGCAAGCGCTCCCCGCCTCAATCTCTGCAATAGGGGCGCTTTTTTAGTCACTAACCCTTATTTGGATTATTCCCTAATTCCTTGACCAACGCAATCAAGTCCTGGGTAGCCGCCTCTTTTTTGCAGAAGGCGTCAATCGGAGCTGTTTGTTGTATGTCCTTTGTCTGAAGGTCTTCGACCGAGGAATAGGCAATAATTTGAATATCGGGCTTCAGGCGCTTGAGATAACTAGATGCCGTCAAACCATCCATTATGGGCATCTGCAAGTCGAGGATCACAACATCGGGGTAATAACGTTCGACCATTGCGATCGCTTCTTTACCGTTGCTAGCCAGACCCACCACATCAATATTGCTCTGAGTAGCCAAGGCTACCTTGAGGCTGAAACGAGTTAAATCGTGGTCGTCAACGACTAGGACTTTTAAAACAGGCTTTTCACAATACAGCATAATGATTTGTAAAATTATATCGCAGGTTCCCTTGTTTAGTCTAGGGGTTTTGACCCATCATCTTCCTCTATCTTATGAGTGAATTTTGTAGCTTACTACTCACTAACTGCACAAAAATTCTCTTATTTTTTGAGCTTCTGGGCGAATCCTTTCCTTTCCCGATACAAGTAAAGCGCCACTGATAAATGTAGTCAATAGTGTGTCCACGAATGAAGCGTCCTTTGGCATCGTGTAGAAGGACACCTTTGACTAACTTTCTGAGAAAAAAAATAAGCACATCCTTACGGCTTAATCAAATTCCCCTCCAACTTCCGATAATTGGCAATCCGCCTCGCTCGATCCAGGGGTGGATAAAGAATCAGAGTCGCTAAGGGAACACTTGTTCCCAAAATTCCTGACAAAACTATCCCATTGACAAATCCCAACTTCAATCCAATTCCTAAACTAATTCCCAACGCTGCTGACAAAAAGGAAACCCCAAACGCTAAGGCTTTACTAAACCCTCGCTGTCGGCAACTTTCAGCAACGCCCTCACTTTCAAACGCCGCCATAAATACTACGGCATCAACTGCTGCAAACGCAGTAATTGCGGCATCCGAGACGCGAAACTGAGCACCAAACTTGGCAACCAAAATTGCCGCTATTCCAGCAAAAAATACGGAAGCCACCGTATCGAATGCTTTTATCCTCACCCCAAACCTAGTTCTAATCTTCGCCATCCCTTTAGAAATTAAGCCAGACGTTATCGCCGCTACCAACCCCAGTGCTGCTACCAATGCCGAAACAAAGATAGCGATCGCTACTCCCACTGTGCCGCTATTACTGACAATTTTCTCCCAAGCCATCGTTTCTACCCAAGTTGCAGCCGTGGCAAATAGCACCAATAAGGATAGAGAAAAATAGGGCAGTTTCTTTACCGGAATCGGCACCGGAGCCGTATGCACGTTAATTTTTAAACGTTGAGTTTCTGGCTGAGAATTCGTATGAATTAGTATCTCCCGCTCATAGGTCTTACTGACCATAAGCTTGCTCGTATCAACCGTAATTTTGCACAGTGCCTCATTACTAATAAAATGAGCTTGCTCGAACTGAATCCAGTCGTGGAAGTCGGGGGTATGAGGAGGATCGCTCACATGGGATGCCACTTCCCAACGACTTTCCAAAAGTGTATCAGAAACAGCATTACTAATGGTTATTTTTTGAATAACTTTCTCTCCTAATCTTTTGGCATTAACATCTAGGCAAGGTTGAGAAAATTTCACCTCCGGCACCCGGATGACATAGATTGGATTCAGGGCTTCTAATGCTGTTTCAGCATCAGGAAAACGGTCTTTGGGTTTCAATTCCACCATCTTTTCCAGCCACTCAATCCAGCGGATACTGAGCTTAGGAACTAGGTGTTTGAAATTCAGCCGATAGTCTTCATCGATTAACTGACTGATAGCTATAGAGGGCGTCCCCGTTAGCAAGCAAACTAAAGTAGCTCCCAACCCATAAAGGTCTGATGCTTCGCTAATTTGTCGATTGAAAAGCTGTTCGGGTGCCATAAATCCGACTGTACCCTTAGCGACACTGCTAATCGTCATTTCACTATCGCCAATTCGAGCCAATCCAAAATCGACTAGGTAAACGTTGATATCATCATCAACTAGCACATTTTCCGGTTTAATATCCCGGTGACTGACAGCAGGAATTCGATTTTGCAGATAAACCAGGATGTTGAGTAACGAAACCGCAAGTTGCTTAATTTCATCCGGATCAAAGCTGCGAGGTACGGCTAGGGAAGGAGCATTTTTGTATTCTTGTACTAAACAAAAACCTGTGGCAGTTTGAAACGAACCCAAGTAACGCGGAATACCGGGATGATTCAACCCCCGTAACACTTTAATTTCTTGCTCAATGGCATCATAATCTGACCAGTTGGCATCACTTCGGGCAAACTGAAACTGCTTGATAACAACAGCTTGTTTCACTGTCCCCTTTTGAGTAAGGGGAGGCAGGGGAACAGCCAGGTAAGTTACTCTCCCACCCGTGCGATTGTGTCCCAATTCTTTAACAACCCTGAAACCGTGGCTCGATAAGTTTGGAAAATTACTCATGAGTCTGTGAGGAGGACGGCAAGCTGAGTACAAATTGCCCTATCTGGCGGTAAGTCTTGCTATCTTCTCCAAGAAGGCTTAAGTGTCCGGAGAACGGATACAGCAACCTTACCGCGCATGGTATTAGGGGAGCAGCGTAGTGCTTTATCCACGATAGCTCTAATCATTTCGGTAGCATAGCTGAGACAGGCAAGATGCCTGTCCTACGGGAAAGCGCTAGAGTTGAAAAATAAAGTCATTAATCCACTTTTGGAGTAGTGCTGCCATGACTCACACGGCTTCTGCCCACACTGGCAATTTTTGGGACTTTGAATTTCCCGTGCCACAAGCGACGCAAGATACTGACTTACTCAGGCAGTTGCCGTTTGTGCCAGGGTTAAAAGAAATTTTAACCCTGCGTCAAGTCCATGCCCTTGAACACGCTACCGTTTGGGTGCTAGGGAATTTAGCAGGGACATCTCAACCCGATGAAGATACCTTAGGCGGCTTATCGACTGACGAAGGATTTTATCTCTACGGTCAACTCAACCTAGCTGACTTGCGACGAGCCGTTCCCATCGCTTTGACTCGTCTCACCCGTGGAGAATGGGATTTAGCCGTTCATCCCCGCTGCGGCACTAACCTTTCAGTGGGTATGTTTTTAACCGCTGGATTGGCACTAGGAGCGCATCTGCTCCTGCCACGAGGTCCTATTGAGCAATTAGTCGGTTTTGGTTTAGCAACGGCAACAGCAACCCAGCTAACCCCCGATCTCGGCCGCCTCGCTCAACGATACCTAACAACCGCCATCCCGTTTAACTTAATCGTTGAAGACATTACTGCAACTTCCGATATCTGGGGGCGTCCGGCACACTTTGTGCGAGTGCGGTGGCGGGATTAGGCAAGGGGACAAGGGGAAATGGAGTACTTCCACCCGGTTCTCCAAGACAATTCTCCCCCGCTCCCCATCCCCTTGTCGGCGAAGCCATCCCC
>NZ_JADEWY010000133.1 GCF_015207375.1 Coleofasciculus sp. LEGE 07092
GGGGCAGGGGAGCAGGGGAGAATTCGCAAAATCCCAATTCTAAAAGCCCTAATCTAAACTCAAAAGAGCCTTATTACTTGGGTTTATTTCTCGTCGGTGCCTATCAGGAGATTATGGGCAATCTGCACAACCTCTTTGGCGATACCAATGCCGTTCATATTCAGTTAACACCCAAGGGCTATGAAATTGAACACGTAATCAAAGGGGATACGGTGACAGAAGTCTTGAGTTACGTGCAGTACGATGCCGAGGACTTGGTGGAAAACATTCGCCGCCGTACCGAACAAGCCTTGCAAGAAAAGCGTATTACTTTGGAAGAATCTCAACGACTACTGCAAAACTATGAGAAAAGTCTCAGCAGTTATACTTATCTGTGCAACATTAGTCTATGACCCTTACCCAAGCAACCGATAGCCAACCTCACCCAACCTTTCTCCCCAAAGTATCCGTCATCGTCCCTATCTATAACGGCGAAGCAGACTTGCCCAACTTAATCCACTGCCTATTCTCTCAAACTTACCCCAAAAAACAAGTCGAATACTTACTCGTAGACAATAATAGTAGCGATCGCACCCCTGAAATCCTTCAAAACGCCGCTCAAGACGCCCAATCTCAAGGACTCCAGCTTTATCCCCTCACTGAAAAGCACATTCAAAGCTCCTACGCCGCACGAAATAAAGCCATCCAAGCCTCCACGGGTGAGATTTTAGCCTTTACTGATGCCGACTGCCGTCCCATTCCTGAGTGGCTGAATCTTTTGGTTGAACCCTTTGTCGAACCCAATATCGGTTTAGTCGTGGGTGAAATTGCGGCACTACCCGGTCAAACCTGGCTAGAACAGCACGCTGAACGTCAAGTTACCTTAACCCAAAAGTATACCCTAGACCATCCCTTCTGCCCCTACGGTCAAACGGCTAACCTAGCCATTCGACGCCAAGCCTTGGCAGAAGTGGGATTGTTCCGTCCCCACCTGACAACGGGCGGCGATGCTGACATCTGTTGGCGAATTCAACGGCAAACCCCTTGGCAGCTTTCTTTTGCCGAACACGCCATCGTTCAGCACCGTCACCGCGCCACCCTCCAAGAATTCCGCAGCCAATGGCAGCGCTATGGTCGTTCTAACAAATATTTGCACGAACTCTACGGCGTTGAATTGCAACCGAAATTAACGGCACGAAAATCCTTCTATCTGATGAGTCGCTGGTTCCTAAAAGAATTACCCATTGCTAGTATAAATGCGATCGCAGGCAAATCCTCGTTTGTCGCACTATTGAGTACCCCCATTAACCTCTACGGAAGTTGGGCTCGCAACCTTGGACAGCAACAAACTCAACTCCCAGAACAAGCTAAGGAAATTGAGCAACTGCAAAATCAAAACTAGGAGTTTTTCAAATCCCTTGCACTTCCGGAGTAGCCGAAACTTTATAAACTAAAGTTGCCTGACGTTGAGAGTAAGGTTCTAGGGTAAAATTCCAAGTACAGAAGCCATTTTCATTAGGCTGCACGCCGTCAGTCGTCTCCTCAGCAATAGCTTCAACCTTCACCTGTTCTAGCTCTGAAATCGGCAAGCGCTCCGTGGTTTCAATGACCCTTGACTCTGCTCCAATATTAGAAAGGAATAACTTGACTGTCGTGGTGACAACCGTCCACTTCGTCAAGTGTTCACGTTCTCGTTTCTGAGTTTGAGTACGCTGCACGCGCATTGCGGCATCAGAACCCCATCCCAAAGCAAATGTCTCTCCGGGTGCAATAAACCCGATAGATGTTTTGCCTACAAACTCCGAGGAGCGCACCAAATCCACAGGACCTGCGAGAATGGGAAATTGTGCTGTATTCCTTTGTTCGCTTTTGAGGATAACTTGACAGGCGATTTCTGGCATCAAGACATACTTAACCTCTGCTTCTGACTCAAAAGAAAAGAGGGGAACACGGTAAGGACGACCATCAGAAGGAATTGTAGCTTTAGTCGTAGGTCGCAGGTTCCGGACTTCACCACCATCATCCACACCCGGTAATTCTACTGTAGCGGCGGCAGCATCCGTATCAAGTCCGGTCGTCTGAATTGTTTGTTCGCGAACTTGAATAACAATATCTGGGGCTTTTTCTTGCACATTTAAAATATCATCTGTCAACAGAGGAGGTTCAGTACCCAGAGAGGCACGAGCTGTAGAAAACACTAAATCCACATCCTGCCAATCTTCGCCTGTGCGCTGCCACACACAGCCATCCACACTAAACGATAAGGTAGCAAATGGATTATCCGTTATATCCGTTACATCCGTTACCCCATCCGTTGCCACCTCTGTTCCCATTAACAAACGGGCTTGGTGCCAGGGACGCCACATGGCATTGGGAACCACATAATCAAAGGCGATTTCATATTCACCCGCTTGGCTTACCATTAAATCTGCTTCAATATGGGCGGTATAAACCCAATCGGGGCGGGATAGAGCGTGAATCTTGGTAATTAAATCATTAATGTGCTGACTTAATTGCTGCTGGGTGTAATAGCTGCTCACAATTTCAGCCCGCAGTTCTCGTAACTGGTTAAAGAGAGTTTGCAATTGCGATCGCCAGGATTTAGGATCTATTTGTCCCCAAGCTGCATCAACGGGGAGTTCTTCTAATCCTTTTGCCAAAATAGCGTTAATTTCTTCAAAGGCATACTCTTGGTGAGAGCGGTCTGTAGTACTATAGCTAAAGGTGTTTTTGAGCGATCGCAATTCTGCCAGCAACGCTTTGATTTGTGCCGGTCGATCCTCTTCCTTAACTAACATCTGGCGACGAACCCGAACATCATCAATCCGCCCGCCTAAATCGTCGTTACAGAATTCAGCTCGTAGGGATTTGTCAGACAGCACCGGAGCAACTTGCTCGACCTGAACTCGCCACAACCCTTGAGTCAGATTAGCTTTGCCCCTTCGCTGCACAAGGGCGCGGTCTTCTAACAGTGTAACGACACAAACTGGCGCATCTAGCGTGAGTGTTTGGATAGTTTCTGTTGGAGGCTGAATAGCTGCCATGATTTAGTTGGATTTGGGTTGATTGCTGTTTGGGACTGCGGAATTATCAATTAAAAGTTCGTCGATGAGGACTTGCAATTCGTCCACAGTGGGAACGTCATCGGCGGCATCTGAAGCAACTGCCTTGTCTGAGTCATTTACCTGACGCGAACGATAGATTAACTCCTTGAGGTGAATCTTGAGGGATTCCCTGACTGACTCCATTTCTGTCATCACTTGCATAACCTGCTCGTCCGTCAATCCAGAGGATTCGCTCATTGCCTCAATTAATTTTTTGAGAGTGTAAAACACCTGTATCAACAAGTCTTGTAGCGGTTGGTCAACCTGAACCGAACTCTCTTGCTGAAAGACGTTGAAACACTCTACCAAGCATAAACCGGCTTCATGAATGCTGCGGATATGAAGCTGGCTGATAGGCAGCATATTTGCCCCACCCACGATACTGCAACGAGTGACATGAAAAAGTTGGTTAATCTTTTCTGGGTCTTCAATCGTACTTTGTAGATTCAGTAAATGTTGCTCAATGACTTGCAAATGTTTCTTAGCATCCTCAAGGTAATAGTCCTTGATTTGTTCGAGGTATTCTGGCTGCATAGCAAACGTCCTTGACAGATGCTACCGTTTACATGAACTCATTCCCATCGATTCCCACCCATTAATTTATTATCCATCAATGTTTGGGGAGTTGGGTTAAGCGCGGGTACATTGTTGAGCTATCTCTGAGCGCTATGAGGGATATGCAGGCAACTGCCCAGGGTGGCTACTGCATTGCCTGACTTTATTATCGGTTGATGAGCGATCGCATCGGTGATTTTCATCGAATCACTCCCGCCGATTGCCATCGACGAGTTCACTATCGGCAAACGTCTTAATCGTGTACTGTGCCGATAATTTTACCTGCTCTCCCCCTGGCACGTTTATCTGCCAGCGATAACCACCCTGAATTGGAGTCCCCCGTTCCTCCTGTTCATACTTCTCCCAGTCAGGCGAGACTTCACCCATTTCCACTTCCACTTTTGCCCCGTCTTGGGGAACTGGAATGCGTTCCCGCACTTCAATCCGCGCTTCTCTTGGCAAACGGTTAGCAATATCAATTTGAATCCGGTGGCGCAGTTCATTAAAAGCAACCAGCGATTCACTAGAACGAACTTCCTGATACGTCGTATTCCGAGCCACTTTGATGGCTTGTTCAACTCCCAACCCTAACTCCATTTGTCCCTTGGGTGGTACGGTGGCAATAGTAGTGGATAGGATATATTCGCCATCAACATAGACATCCGCAGCACCAGCCAGTAAGGGAGCTTGTAAGGGGTTCTTCAGTTGAGCAATGCGGAAAACGTTGGTATCTTCACGGGGAACAACCACATAGCGCACGTCTACATCTGTACTCTGACTCGTTAGTGCGACAGAGTGAAATTGTCCATCTGCGGGAACATCTACTCTGCCGTCTGCACGATAGGCATAGTCAAAGGAACCCGCTACCTGACGCACATTAATACCACCAAGAGGAAGGTTGACATAAAGGCAATTTTGTGAATTAGATACTGCCTGTTGTACAGTTTCCAGGACATCGAAGGTAACAGTCACTTGCTGACGCTTGAGAATTTCCAGATAGACTTCCTGCTGTCGCTCAATGGAGAGTTTGCCGCGCTTACCCTGTTCATCTGGGGTTCCTATTTGCATCAAACCATAAGAGAGAAAATCGACTTGATAGTTCTCTTCTTTGATAGATTTTTCTTCGACTAGGTGATGACGAACTCGGCGTTTTGCAGACACGGTTGGAGCAGAAGAGGGCATCGCCATTTCAAGTCTGTAACCCGGAATTCTTGCTGCACGGCTCATAGTTTCCTCTCTGTCCTCCATGTCAGGGGCGATAAGCAAAGATTCATATTCAAGATCACAAAATTCATCGGCTAGACTTTCAGCTTCATTAACAGCAGAAATCTCTAACTCTGGTAAATGTGACACTTCAGGGACAAATAATTCTGCGAGTATAGACTCTGACTGCACTTCCCTAAGCATCTCCTGCTTCTGGCGGTCATAATCTTGAAATAGAGTCTCTGCACCCACTGGAGGCAGACGCCAACCCGACTTTTTCTGGACAGGTTGAGCGCATCCTAACCGTAACGACGGTAATTCCGGCAACTCACACCAATTCATCGGTTCCGCCGTTGAGAGTTCCAAGCGTACCCCCGACCAATCTTCTCCCGTGCGCTGACATAGAAATGCCCGAACTGCGATCGCTGCTGTATTATTGGCACTATCCAAACGGCAAACATAACTAGGTGTCCAGCGTGCGCCGGGGACAAAATACTCCACCACTAACTGCGGTTCTATAATTATTTGTTCACCTTCATAACTCAACCTGACAATGACCGTTTTTCGCAGTTCGTGAGGTTTAACCTCCCTAGCTGTTGACGCCAGCGCTTGTTTATGCTTTAGATTCTCTAACTGTTCCTGAGCCTTGCGGAGGTTTTTCTGAGTATCGCGCCGTTCCTGAATTCTGGCACGGATTTGTTCATCTTTAAAATTTGCGATCGCCAGTCGTGCTTCTATAGGTGAAGGGGGTGGCGCTTTTCTTTCTTCCCCAGTGGGTCGAACTGGGACGTGAAGCTGGCGCAGCGCTTCGATTTCGTTGTCAATTAGGCTGATAATATCCTCGATCCGCTTTACCTCAGCCATCCCTTGCCGCAGTTTCTCCTCTAAGGGTGGGGTGGGTGTTTCTTGACGCGGCGGCACCGCTAAACCAATCCGCACGTCTGTTGCGATTGCTGTGCTACCTTCAACCCGCACACGAACGCTACTATCATCCAGTGCCAGGGGGAGTCCGGTAATTTCTGCTTGTTCCGGTACGTTTCTATCTGCACACTGTAGGTTAGCCACACGAGTTACCGTCGCACCCGCCGCGTAGACCTTGACTTTATCAATTTTGGAAGTCAGTTGTACGCCGAAGTTTTGGGTTTTATTGTCAAGCTTTGCCATAGTTTCCTCCAAAGAAAAAGATATTCAATCTTAAAGACAACCGTAATTCTACTGAATCGCCTTGAAAAATCTAGGGGTAATTTCCGGGTTTTTCCCGATACACTCCCGAAATAAAGAGTGGAAAATAGGAATTAGCAAGTTGACCAGTCATTCCCGGTGAAGCATCCCTGTCGCCCAGCCGGGTTTTGTATTGGGAAAACTAGTTTCACTCAAGCGAAAACTACCGTCCGATTGCCGTAAACTAAGACTTGATGGCGTAAATGCAAGCGTACTGCCCTTGCTAAAACAACCCGTTCTAAATCCTTCCCCTTGCGAATCAAATCTGCAACGCTATCTCGATGGCTAACGCGCACCACATCCTGCTCGATAATGGGTCCGGCATCCAATTCTGAGGTCACATAATGAGCCGTAGCGCCAATAATTTTTACGCCACGATCGCAAGCTTGATGGTAGGGTTTAGCACCAGCAAAGGCGGGTAAAAAAGAATGGTGAATATTAATAATTTTAGGAAAGTGAGCAACAAAGTCAGCACTGAGAACCTGCATATATTTAGCCAGAATCACTAAGTCGATTTCATACTGATCCAGGAGTTCTATCTGTTTGGCTTCCTGTTCGGCTTTGTTGTCTGAAGTGATAGGAATGTGGTGAAAATCGGCTCCAAAGTGTTCGCTGATGGCTTTCAGGTCAGGATGGTTGCTAATCACTAAGGGAATTGCCCCTGAAAACTCCTTTGCCTGTTGTCGCCAAAGTAAGTCTAGCAAACAGTGGTTTTGCTTGCTGACCCAAATGGCAATCTGAGGAATGGTGTCGGAAAAGTGAAGTTGCCAGTCTGCTTTTAGGGGGTGAGCGATCGCTTGAAATGCTGCCCCAATCAATTCACGAGGCAAATTAAACCCTTCTAGCTGCCATTCAATACGGGTCAGAAATAGCCCAGCGGTAAAATCGGTATGCTGGTCGGAATGAATGATATTACCACCATTAGCATAGATAAAATTGGCAAATTTGGCAACAAGTCCCCGTTGGTCGGGGCAGGAAATGAGTAGTGTAGCGGTAGAACCTGTCATAGTCAGAGAGTTAGCAAAGGCTAGGAAGTTGAGTAAAAATTCACATCCCAAGCTGTTTTAACTGAAACAAGTATTCAAAAATGCAGCCATAATATCAATTGGCTGATAAAGCATTCCTTATGCTAAGTCATTGAAGCCCTATTTGAACTTTGATTAATGAATTTTCAAACACCCCTGAATGGAATGAAGACTCCAACACCCATTAAGCCTCCCCTGATTGGAATTACGACCTACAACTACCAGCCAACTGGCAACTTTTACTCACCCGCTGGTTATACTCAGGCGGTGCAGCGTTCAGGTGGGATACCGATTTTGCTGCCCCCAGTTCCCTGGAATCCAGCCGTCATTCTGAATAGTGTTGATGGTTTAGTGTTCACTGGCGGCGGTGATTTAGACCCTAATTGTTACAAGGGTTCACTCCATCCTACTATCTATGGCGTAGACCCCGAAAGGGATACCGCCGAACTAACCCTCGCTAAACTAGCACTGTCAGAACGCAAACCTGTACTGGGAATTTGTCGCGGTTTAGAGGTACTGATGGTAGCCAGTGGTGGCGATTTAGTCTCCCACATTCCAGACGAATTTGGTGAGGATGTGGCACATCGACTAGAACTGCTCAAACCGACTGAGCATAGGGTGCAGATTGTTGCTGATACTCAACTTGCCAGCATTATTGGTAAACATGAGATCAATGTTGTCTCTTGGCACCATCAAGCTGTACGCACTGCCCCTCTCGGCTGGAATATTGCAGCACAGGCACCCGATGGCGTAATTGAGGCATTGGAACATGAACTGCACCCTTTTGCGATCGCTCTCCAGTGGCATCCCGAACTCTCTCTCAATGAACCCGCTCATCTGAGTGTTTTTCAGGCTTTGATTAAAGCCGCAACTGCTGAAGGAGTCAATCCAGACGCCTTTAATTTACACACGGCGGGTTGGGGATGTCGGTAGGGGGAATTATCAATTTTAAAGTCGATACTGGTGATAAACCTCACTGGCAGCGCGGTGGAGGAGGGAGTGGCGGTAGATTAGGGCGTTGAGGTTGTCACTGTAACCACCACCAATCACACTAGCGACGGGATAGCTACCAGCAATGCAGGTGCTGAGAACTTGCATTTCGCGGCGGTAGATACCAGTGTCAGTGAGAGCTAACTTACCGAAGCGATCGCTCGCGTGGGGATCTACTCCGGCGTCGTAGAGAACTAAATCGGGCTGGAACTCAGAAAGAATATCAGGGAGATACTTTGCCAGGGTTTGCAGGTAGGCATCGTCATCCATCCCCACAGGTAGAGGAATGTCTAAGTCACTTTTTTGTTTGGTGCCAGGGAAGTTGGCTTCGCAGTGCATAGAAAAGGTGAAAACCTTGGGTTCATTTTGGAAGATAAAGGCAGTACCGTCACCTTGATGTACGTCTAAGTCAAGGATAAGAATTTTTTGGACGAGTCCCAATTGTTGCAGAACGCGGGCGGTAATGGCTAAATCGTTAAAGATGCAGAAACCGGAACCGTAACTGGGAAAAGCGTGATGGGTGCCGCCAGCAGTATTGCAGGCTAAACCGTGAGTGAGGGCAAGTTGGGCGGTGAGGATAGTGCCGCCGACTGCGGTGCAGGTACGATTGACGAGTGCGGTACTCCAGGGTAGTCCGATGCGGCGCTGGGCTTTGGGCTTCAGGGTGCCTTGGCGATAACATTGGATGTAGTCGGGGGTGTGGACGAGTTCGATCCACTCGGTTGAGGGAGGGTTGGGTATGTGGAATTGTTCGGGAGTGGCAATGCTATCAGTGAGGAGAAGTTCGTAGAGTTTCCCAAATTTGGGCATGGGGAAGCGATGCCTTTCTGGAAGTGGCGCGACGTAGTCGGGGTGGTAGATGATGGGTAAGTCCATGACTTTGGATCTTAGCGGTTCTGCTGATCGCTAAGAGGGATTAGCGGCAAAAGAGGCGATAGATGAGGGCGATTAAAAAGGCTGAGTTGGTTAGTTCTTTTGTGAATTCTTCGGTTAAGGGCAGTGGGGGAAATTCTTATCGGAACTACTATTCGGCTGAAGGGGAATTTCGATAATAAAACAAGTTCCTGCTCCTGGAGTAGAAACACAACGGAGTTGACCGCCATGTTTTTCCACGACAATCTGATAGCTAATTGAGAGTCCCAATCCCGTTCCTTTTCCCACTGGCTTAGTGGTAAAGAATGGGTCAAAAATCTGCTGGCAGATTTCTTCACTTATGCCTAAACCATTGTCAACAATCTCAATAACCGCACAATTGATAACTTCTTCACTTGAACTCAAGGATTGAACGCTGTCGGTTTGGGTGCGAATTAAAATTTGTGGCTCATATAGAGGGGTATCAGTTTGGGTTGTTGTTTCTGATAAGGCTTCAATCGCATTAGAAATCAGATTCATAAACACCTGATTTAAGAGGCTTGAATAACACGGGACTAACGGCAGTTGACCATAGTCTTTAACTAGCTTTATTTCAGACCGATTCTTCTGGGGCTGGAGTCGGTGCTGCAAAATCAGTAAGGTGTTATCAATTCCCTGATGAATATTAGTTGGTTTGAGTTCATCGTCATGTCGCCTAGAGAAGCTGCGTAGGGATAGCACAATCTGCTTTAGGCGATCAGCGCCGATCTGCATCGAGTGCATCAGTTTTTGCCAATCTTTCACTAAAAAATCTAACTCAATCTCCGAGGTGAGTTGACAAATTTCTGGTGTGGGATTGGGGTAGCTCTGCTGGTACGCTTCAAGTAGGCGGCTCAGGTCTTGAAAGTATTGATGGGCATAACCAAGATTGCCCGAAACAAAGTTGACTGGGTTGTTAATTTCATGACCGACTCCTGCTACCATTTGTCCGAGAGCCGACATTTTAGCCGCTTGGATGAGTTGGGCTTGAGCGTCTTTCAATTCAGAGAGGGTAGTAGTGAGCTGTTGAGACTTTTGACGCTCTCGCGCTTCCGATTGACGCAGCGCGTCTTGAGCCTGTTGGCGCTGGTTGGCTTCTAGCACTAAGGAAACTAAATCGGCAGTGGAACGAGCGAAGTTCTGCTCTTCGGATGTCCAATGACGTTCATTTCCCACCTGTTCATAGCATAAAACCCCCACTGTCCGACCACTGAGTCTGATGGGGGCATCCATCATCGAAGCAATTCCTAGGGGTGTTAAGTAAGAGGAGGAAAATTCGCAAGTTCTCGGATCTGTGTGGGCATTGTTGGCAACAATGAGTTCGTCAGCAACCAACGCCTGAAAATAGTTGGGATAGTCGGTGGCGGCTAGTTTTATGCCTGAGCTATGTTGGCGGCTACTGAGTTCAAACAAGTCAAGGCATTGAATGTGAGTTGAGTTCCCATCCAACAGCCAGACACTGACTCGTTTAATTTTAAGGGTTTGAGCTGTTGCTTCTGTGATAGCTTGAAATGCTCCGTTCAAATCTCCTTGATGCAGTGCCTTATTTTTAGCCAGTTCCATTAGCACTTGGTTTTGGTGGTGCAATTGGTTGACACGCTGTTGCAACTCTTGATGGGACTCAGCTAAGTCGGCTTGAGTTGCCGCTAGTTGAGCATATTGATTTCGTAAAATGTGAGAGGCTTGCCTGAAAATCAACCATACAATTGCATAGAGCAAGCCGAAAATGATGGCAGCGGCTAACAAAATTGTTCTCTGGGTGCGTTCAAGACGCTCTACCAAGGGAGTCTCATCTGTATAAAGCTCAAAAACTCCTGTGATTGGCTCAGTGGTACTTTCAAACTGGACGGGGATGTAACTGGAGAGGATCTGGCGGTCTTTAATTGTATTGTCAAAGGACTCAAAAGCTTTGCGATAATTATGTAATGTTAGTGTTTGACCGCTACGTGTTGCTTCAAAACCTTGGCTTTCTGTGATTTTGCCAATTTCCGAGCCTTCTGTAGAAAAGATGATGCGTCCTTTACGGTCAAAGAGTTTGACTTTGACGACTGATAGACCTTTCATCTCATTAATAACAGCGCGATGGAGTCTGGCTACTGCAAGAGAAGATCGCAATTCGTCGTTACTGAATGTCTCGGCTGAGTGCAAAAAGGAAGCTAAATCCGATTCTAAGGAATTGGCAAATGATCGGGTTAACGCTACATTTTTACTTTCTCCTACAGCGACCAGATCCCTAATGGCTGTTTGGCGGTAAATGACGCTCACATAAACTGTTGCTAGAACAAACGCAATTAAACTGGCGATAGAAAAATTGTAAAGCCATTTAAACATTTGATAAAAAAACATGAAAAAATGTAATCTTAGCACAAACTAATTTGCTTGAGAAGATCACTTTTCCCAACACTACCCTAATTTACTCTGGCGCGGAAGCGAATAAAACCATAGGAATTGTAAGGTGTTCCCTTTCCAGTTGCATAGGGTAAAGTGTTGGGCAGGGTGACGACATTGACAATGACAGCTCCGTTATTATTACTACTCGAACAGGTTGCAGGCAGCAGTGTTCCTTGGGCAAAAAACTGCCCTCTATCGGTATCAGCAGTATTGGAAAGATAAACAGTGGGATTTGCTGGCAGGCTTGTAGAATTGAGGGCAAGGGCAATGCCGCGATCGCTTTCTGGTAAACCTCCCTCTGTAGGAGTTAAGCTGTTAAAGGCTGTGGAAACAAAGGTGGTATTGGCAGGGATGAGGTCGCAGATTTGCACGTTTGTGGCGTTCTTGCTGCCTGTTGAAAGAAAGTAGATGGTATATTCAATTTCATCACCAGGCTTTACAGTACTGCTAATCGCTCCGCGCAGGTAGGTATTGGTAGGAGTGGGCCAGTTGGAAGCGTTGTCATTGGTTGAATTGGGGTCATCTACGAAATCGGTTATATTAACACCGTTAATAGCGGTAATGCGTTTGACGAGTAGCAAATTCGGGTTAGATGCCACTGGAATAATATTGGCTCCAATGAAGCTGAGAATTTCAGTATCGCCATTGTCGTTAAAGTCATCATCACCGACGATCACTAGAACTTGACTGACGCGAGGAATTAGATTGTTGTCTACAAACCCCACCCAGCGAGTTGAGGCATTACCACAACCAATGTTAGTAGGACTGAAACCCCCACCGGCAACGTTACCACATTGAGTCTGGTTAACAATTTCCGGGTCTGGTGGATTGCCATCGTACATAGTTGTGGGTTGAATGGCAATATCATTACCAATGCGGTTGCCTGATGCATCTAAAAGCCGTAAAATTGCTGGAGTTCCATTAACAGTGCGAGTCTCTAAGTCTCCAAACCATGCCCCGAAGGACTTCACAGGCTGGTTAAAGGTAAAACGGACTGCAAAGCGGCGAGCATCATTACCCGATACAATCCTCTGATTCCAAAAAGCAGGCTGATTAGCACTATTGTATAAACTGGCAGGACGAGGTGAAGAATCCTGCAAAGTGTCGCTAGTTGCGAGTAATGAGGTTGAGGATGAGGTATTAGAGACACCTGCACAATCAGTCGAGCCACTAATATTAACTAATACCAACTGCACAGTCGTATTGACGTTACTGGATGTGGAGGGGTCAAAATATGTGAAGCTGTTTACACTACCTAGAGAGCTATTAGTGCCGAACCAAGGTTGTACAGTTCCACTCGACGCTCCACCTGCTGCTATACGCCACGGATCATCTAAGGTATCGACAAGGCTACGGGTAGCTATGGCATCTCTTGTGACTTCAGGACTAATATAAGGAGCGATCGCTAAATCAGGTATGCCGCCTCCGAGATTGCAACTACTAGCCGCGATCGCAGAACGAGCAGTGCAAGCCAAGATAACGCTAGCTAGTGGTAGGATATTGCCGAAGCGACACCGATTGAGTGTCTTCAGAAGGAAAAGAGGTACATTTTGCTGAGGGGAATGATTGGGTTTTAGCGATCGCATTGTTGCTCCTCTCCTGGCAGGTTGATGTCCGGGTTAGCTATGCTATTGGTCTAGTCTTTCGTAGATGTTTAGGTTTAGATTGGCGACAATTCGTTAGTGTTGCAGTGGGAATGAATAGCGATTCCCTTGCCTGATGTCTCTCAATCGAAAAACTCTACTTGCATAGAATTCCCAGGTAGAAGAGGTCTATTTCTAGGGGAAATTACTGAATTTATCTCCCTTCTCAAACCAAGGGGCTATCTGGTTCGGGAGTAGGGAAACTCATAACTGAAAACTTATGAAAATTCACTATCTCCTTGCTGCATCACTACTAGTCTTACTCGGCGGTGCGAATTCCCCCGCCGCCCAAATAATTGATCCCTCGGAACTATCGGGGGATATCAGCCTAACCCTAAAACGGGGAGTGTGGAAGCCATTAGAGAAACAAGAGAAACTTGTCTATCAAGACATTACTCTAGATTTAGTGTGCGATCGCGCTAAGTGCAACTCTGAAGTTTGGGCATTTGCCCCGAAGTTCAATCAAGCTGATCATCAGGGGATGGTGGAGGTGAGTCAACCTGGGCGTTTTTGGAATCTAGACGCGCAGATGCAGATTAGTCCAGACCCGTGGCAATCTTTCCAAGGGAAAGCGGACTATAGTATAGAACTACGACTGCATCAAAATCAGCTTATCGGTACTTATTCGGGAACGTTCAACTCCGAACCCGTTTCGGGGGAAGTCAAGGGTACAATTCGTCCCCATTGGTTGAAACCTGTAGCGAATCATTTCCCTATTCGTCCGAGGGAACATCCCCGCTTAATCTTTCGGCAACAGCAACTGCCGGCATTGCGCCAGAAAGCCAAGACGCCTGTGGGTAAGGCGATTTTGGCTCAATTGAGAAAAAGTCTCAACCAAAAAATTTACTACGATGGCTATGTGCCAACGGGGGGTTATCATGCAGCCGGTCATTGTTTTCTGTCTCTGTTGCAGGAGGATAACCAAGCAGCAGAAACCGCATGGCAGATTACTGAAACGTCGATGAACCAACCGGGGCGGAGGTTGCTGGAACATTCCACGGTTGTGGCGGGTGTTGCCATGGCTTACGACCTTTGTTACAACAAATGGGATGAGGAACGGTTGAAACAGGTTAGCCGTTGGTTAGTGTCGGAGACGGAACTGTTAATAAAGGGAACCCCAGATAAGGGTTGGAATCCGAATCCTGCGAGTAACTGGAATGCTAGGGCGCGGGGGGCGGCAGGGTTGGCGGCGTTGGCAATTATGGAAGAACCGGATGAGTTTTTTCAAGAACCTGCTGATGCCCATCGATTACTGAAAATTGCCGAACGGAATGTTAAGCGTTATCTCACGATTGGGATTGGCGATCGCTCGTTTGGTAGTGAAGGCGATCATTACACCACAGAGCCGTGGATTTTGAGCATTATACCATTTTTACAGGCGTATGAAAATGTTTTGGGTCAAGATTTAGTTGAAGGTTCCAATGCGGCATGGTTTTTGCCCCATTACATGATGCGGATGGTGGGGAAGAGTGGGGAGGTATCTGTACCGACTTACGGACGCCATCGTTCAAGTGCCACGGGTTCTCTGTTTGCAGTGGGTTTAGGGACGGTTCCAGAACGGTTTTTGCCGGGGGTGATGTGGTTTTTCAACCGTCATTGGGGTGAGGATGGGGATCGAAGTTTTGGTATTGGATTGCCTCATGATGCCGTGTTTGCTTTGGCTGGGTATCGGGATGATGTAATACCCCAGAATCCTGTAGAGGTATTGAATCGGGTATTAGTGGATGAACAAAAGGGCTTCTATGCCTTCCGCAATCGGTGGCAGGATGAGAATGACTTTGTTGCCAGCATCTATCTGAAACAAGATATCCCAAAAGGCGGACATTGGTCGTTTCCAGATGCCGGGAGTTTTCGGATTTGGGGATTGGGGGGGCGCTGGGCGACTGCTGGAGAGGCATCCAATGGGAAACAGGAGGATGAAAATGTGGTGCTGGCTCCAGAGAAACAGGCGGGTAGGGGGGCAGAACTGAGGTTTTTCCAGGAAAGCGCCGATGGCTCTGGGGTGGTAAGTTTGCAGCGGTATAATTGGCAGCGATCGCTTGCCGTAGATTACAGTGGGGCGTCTGGAGTACCGGGTTTATTTGTCGTGGTAGATAAGTTTGAGGGGGAGGAGGATGAGAATAAAACCTGGCTGATGCATACCGAGGGCAGGGTAAGGGTGGCGGGGCAGCGCTTCACGATTCAGGCGGATTCTGGGGCGACGATGCAGGGAACCTTTGTGGCACCACAGGGAGTGAAGATTGCAGTGGAAAAGGGCGAGAAAGGAGGAGTGATAAAGGCGACTGGAGGCGATCGCTTTTTTGTAGTGATGACGGTACAGAAAGGGGCAGCGCCTGCTGTTGAGGTTTCGGGAACGGGTTTGGATGCTAAGGTCAAGGTTGGGAGTCAAGGGATTGAGTTTAGAGGCAATCGGATTGTTTTGCGATCGCTGAATGACTAGGGGTGGAAGGGAGAGTGACAAAAAAAATTGGGAGATTTTGTGCATCTGCCGCTTGTTTCCGTTAAGAGCTAACTCCCGATAGACGCACAAACGCGATCGCACACTCTACAAGGCAAGAGCTGATACGGTAGCGATCGCTTAGGACATATATGGCAAAGGACATCTACCACGACACCGTAAGAACTGCTGACTATTGGAAATCGGAAACTGCTGCTTCAGCGCCACCTGTACTGCATCCCGTGCATTCAAAACCCCTAGCACTTGTTCAACTCGAATAGCCGCATCAGCCTTCTCCAGACTCTCAATTGCTGCTTCATACCGTTCAAGAGCCGCGTGTAGCTGATTAGGCATTAAGAACTACCCCATTGACAAGGAGTAAAATATCTGTTCCATCTTTAACCGCATCCACTCACTTGTCAAGAATGGAGGTGCAATGAGTGCAGCCTCCTCCCTACTCCCTACTCCCCAAACTACCAGCCACAAAATTAGGTCATTCTGAAGTAGTGCTGCTTTCATCAAGCCGAACGCCTGTGTTAACCTGATCGGCATTATCATGATACACCCGTACCACACTACCCAAGCCCTACTAACCCGCGCCTATGGTGCATATCAAACGCCTGGAACTTACCAACTTCAAATCCTTTGGCGGCACGACTCAGATACCCATGCTGTCAGGATTTACTGTGGTTTCGGGTCCAAACGGATCGGGAAAGTCTAACATTCTGGATGCCCTGTTATTTTGCCTCGGTTTGTCTACTTCTAAGGGAATGCGAGCTGAACGCCTCCCTGATTTAGTCAACCACAACAAAGAACGGCGAGGCACTGTTGAAGCTAGCGTCACTGTTACGTTTGATTTGTCTGACACACCTGATGCCTTCTTAGAAGATGAGGAGTTGGGGAG
>NZ_JADEWY010000134.1 GCF_015207375.1 Coleofasciculus sp. LEGE 07092
GTGCTAATCTAAGGCTCTCATTGCGGCTTTAAAGGGTTGTAGCCAGCTCTTGTTGCTGTCGCTGTAAAATGACCATATGGGAACCCACAACAGGACTACGAGCCAGTAGTGTCCCTTCTGGGTCAGTGATGTTTAGTTTGCTAAAATCTAATTCTTCAGAACGACGCAGGATTTCATCGGCTAACTGATGTTGCTGAGGTTCATCTAGGTCATACCAACCCTCTCCCACTGTAACAATCAAGCGGCTACCCCGAAAATTAGCTTGGATCGATTGAATCAGTCCGTTAGCATACTGGTCTGTAATTTCGGCAACTTGATTTTGAATGGCAGCAATTAGACTTTGCTCGGGGGTAAGCTCTAGTGAGGGAGGTTCTGCCACTTCCACAGGTTGTGATAGTTCTGGCGTTTCTAAAGGTTCCACAGGTTGCGGCGGTTCTGGCGCTTTCAATTCTGGGGGAGTCTTTACTAAGACTGGCTCTGGAAAGATTTCTTTGGCAACCTGGGCTGGTGTCTCTTGTAGCACTGCCACCGTAGTTAATAGGACAACTACCAAAATTGCGGCGATCGCACCAGTTAACCCCCAATCCGATAGCTTTTCACTCCACGCATTCGGCAGCAGGGCGCGAACTTTATCCAAAATACTATCCCACAGAGCCTCAACCCTTTCAAAACTGGGATAAAACCAATCCCTCACTCGGGTTTTCCTCGGTTTAGGTAGAGATTTTTGGGGTTCTGGGGTTGCTGCGGCAGTATCAAGTACAGGTGTAGCAATGGAAGCAGGTGCATTGACAGGTTCTGCCTCGAGTTGTTCGACAACGCCTTCGAGCAGACCAATTGTACCCCGCAGTAGTCTAAGGGTCTGAGCCTTGAAAAAGGGTTGCTGCCGTTTCCGAATCGGCTCTTTAACCATCTCGCCAATTTCCTCAACGTCTGCTTCCCCGTCATTGGCGGCTGTAGATGTCGGTGGCGTTTCCGCCTTGATCGGATTGGATTCTGGCTGTTTTTGTGAATCTCTTGACATTTCTTTTCCCTCCCCAGCAGCAACAGTCCGCATGAAATGCGCTAGATTTTTACGGAAGCTGCTTCTACAGCCAATTTATCACTTCTGTCGGTGTTGTCTTCGGTCGAAGGTTGAATCAATTTCCCATTGATAGAGCAGCCAAGATGCCTGCCCTACAGAAATTTTGTTCCCCTGCCTGTTTCCCAAGGAGGTATCTATGAGCTTAAATCGCCGTCAATTTCTAGTTTTAACAGGCTTTGGAAGCTTGGGTTTGATTGCAGCGATCGCTAAATCGCTTCCTCTTCGCACGCCTTGGAGTACAGATGTTGATCGAGCTGAATTTGATTCTCTCATCCCAGACTCAACAACCTCAGCTACTCCCCTGAGCAATTCAGCAGAGGAGGAACTCCTGCTGCGTTTTGTCTCGGTGGCAGATACAGGTACAGGTGCGACAGGACAATATGCTGTTGCTAGAGCCATGGCTGCCTACCATCAACAAAATCCCTACGATTTAATCATCCTCGCTGGTGACAACATCTACAACAACGGTGAAATTGAAAAGATTGATGCCGTCTTTGAGAAGCCTTATCAAGCTTTACTACAACAGGGTGTGAAGTTTCACGCCTGCCTCGGCAACCACGACATCCGCACGGCTAACGGCGACCCTCAAGTACGTTACCCTGGTTTCAATATGCAAGGGCGGTACTATACCTTTCGTCGGGAAGATGTACAATTTTTCGCCCTTGATACTAACTACAACGCTGACTGGCAGAATCAGCTACCGTGGTTGGAGCAAGAACTGAGCCGCAGTGACGCCCCTTGGAAGATTGTATTTGGACATCACCAAATTTACTCCTCCGGTCACTACGGTGTGAACCGAGCTTTTATTCAAACCCTAACTCCCCTCTTTCAACAATACCAAGTGTCACTCTATATCAATGGTCACGATCACAGCTATGAACGTACCCAACTGATTAACGGCACCACCTATCTGATTTGTGGTGCTGGGGCGGGAACTCGACCGATAGGGCGTTCTGAGTGGACGGCTTATTCTGCGGCACGGCTGAGTTTTGCCGCCGTTGAGGTGTATCGCAATAGCATCGTTATCAGTGGCATTGGCACCGATGGTCAGGTGTTCGATCAGGGTATCATTAAGCGACAATCGGTGTAAAAAGAGGTTAGAGTCTAGGGGCTAGTGTTTCTTTTTCGTGCGTCCCTAATCCCTATACCCTTTTTTTGTCAGTCAATTTAGGGAAGCCGTTCAAAAATTCTAATGGAATGATGTACATTGACGCCTATGGGTGTTATTGGTCTGTCGATGCACAAGAAAACTCAGCTAATTCAGAAAATCATTGCCAGTGGACTGCTGTTTTTGGCTCTGGCACCCCAAGGCAGTCAAATTGCTCAGTCTCAAGAACGTTCTGCCTTTCTGCTCAGGCTCAATTGCGTTGATACGGGAATAGGTAACTGGGCACGTCGCGTTGAAGATGTGGCTGTCGGTAAAGCCGTTTATACGTCGAGACTGTATATGGGTGCGGGTGATAGCGATAGCGTGGCAGCATTAACCTGTCGGCTTCAACCCAACGAGCAAAACGTGATTTTCCAAACGCTAAATTTGGAGTTTGGGATGCGGGATAATTACCGGAGGAGACCGGATGTTGTTGTTAAGGTTTACTTAGATGGCGTACAGGCTCAATCTCAAACAGTCTCTCCTGGAGGACAACCCGCATCGGTGTCGTTGGATGTCACTACTACCAACAATGTTTCTATAGAAGCGGAGTGTTCGAGCAAATCCCAATATTGCGATCGCGTTTATTTTTGGCAGGCTTCATTGGGAATTGCGCCTTAGGAGGGTGAGATTTGAGGCGATTTGCTGCAAGCAGCGTTCGACTGCCCTTCGGCAGGCTCAGGCACCGCGCTCACGCCGAAGTCAGCGTTGCGCGATCGCATTATCATCAGCGGTATCTACATCAAACGTTCTGATAGGGGTGTCTCTTTATTGCAATCAGCCTAATTCTAACCATGATAGTCAAGCGCCTGAAAATAAACTCGTTCCGTGGTATTGGCAATCTGACCCTGGAGTTCAATCAGAAGGAGCCAACTATTTTAGTTGGACTAAATGGAGCCGGAAAATCAAGTATTCTTGACTGTTTAGCTGTTCTGCTGTCCCATTTTGTGGCGGAGATTCATGACCCGGCTGGCACCGGACGTTTCATCAATGAGCAAGATGTTACGGCGGAGCAAAAAGTAGCGCGGCGTTTTTTCAGACCAGAAGATATTAACAATGGAGCTGAAAAAACCCAGAATGAAATAGCCATTGTCATTGAAGAACGGGAAATCAATTGGTTTATTGCTCTTTCCAAACTTAAGGAGCGCCCTAGGGGGGGTAACGTCAGGGAATTAGAAGGGATTTGTTTAAGAATCAAAAATCAGTTGCGCAACAATCCGGTTGTTAACCTACCTTTAACGGTGTACTACCATGTCAATCGTGAGTTCTGCGATGATATTCCTCAACATACCTCTCAGCAATATTGGTCTAAGCAGCTAGAAGTCTACGAGCGAGCTTTAACAGGAGCACGAATTAGTTTCAATAGCTTCTTCGAGTGGTTTAAGGAACTTGAAGATGTAGAAAATGAATTCAGGCTAGACGATCCCGATTATCGCAATCCTCAGTTAGAGGCTGTTAGGCAAGCAATTTCTTCGCTGTTACCAGGATTCTCAAACTTGCGGGTTCGACGAACACCCCTGCGAATGACGGTGAAGAAACACGACAAGGAACTGATTATCGATCAGCTTTCTGAAGGCGAGAAAGGTTTACTGGCAATGGCAGGTGACTTGGCAAGGCGTTTGGCAATTGCCAATCCGGGTTTAGCCGCTCCACTCCAAGGCTGCGGTATTATTCTGATTGACGAGATCGAACTCCACTTACATCCAGCATGGCAACGGGAGATTATTCCTGCCTTAACCCGCACATTTCCTAATTGCCAGTTCATTGTCACAACCCATTCACCTCAAGTCATCAGCCAAGTTCAGCCTGAAAGTATCTATCTGCTGGAACCAACAGTGAACGGTATTATTGCCAGACATCCCGAACCTTATCGTAATGAAGACAACGCTTTTTTTGTGGAAGAATTACTGGGGATTTCAGCACATCCACAAGATGTTTTTGTTTCTTAAAGGTTACGGTTTCCAGACGGAATAATTAATGTCATCTGACGCTAAAGAAAAAGCCTGCCTTCGCAGGCTAATTATTTTAGGGTGAATTCGCTAGACCTGATAGCGATAGTATTTACAATCAGCTTAGTTCAAGTTATGAGAGTTAAATGTCTCAAAATAAACTCCTTTCGTGGAATAAGCAATATGACGTTGGAGTTCTACGATACTCAACCAACAGTGTTCATCGGTGTCAATGGGGTAGGCAAATCGAGTATACTTGATTGTCTTACTATTCTCATATCCAAGTTTATAGCACCAATTCAATTCGATCCACAATCCACAGAAAGTTGCAAAAAAAGGTGGGGTTTTGATTCCTATAGGGAATGGGAACAGATTAGAGCCAAGGGGCGCTTCTTTAATGGAGAAGATATCAAAAATGGGTACAACGATACACAAAACGAAATTTCAATTTCATTGGAAAATTCAGCAGACTTGAGATGGTCTTTTAACTTCAAAGAGGATAGTGAAACTCTAAACAAGGATCTTGGGGAGTTAGAGCAAGTAACTACCATCATTCGCGATAGCTGGAAAAGTAGCCCCGAAGCTAATATACCTTTGGCAGTGTACTACCCAGTCAATCGGACAGTTTCTGAAGTTAATCTGGAGATTACGAACCAGAATAAAGTTGCTCAGGTAAATGCTTATGAAAAAGCATTGGATGGAGGAAATATTGGTTTTAGGAGCTTCTTCCAATGGTTTAGAGCTGTGGAAGATGTGGAAAATGAAGAATTGCGAGAAAACCCCCGTTACCGAGATGAACGCTTAGAAGCGGTAAGGCAAGCTATCTATTCACTTCTAGGTGAAGAATTCTCAAAATTACGAGTCAGACGTTCGCCTTTGCGAATGACTATCAAGAAACAGAGTGAAGAACTCATCATTGATCAGTTATCTGACGGGGAGAAAGGCTTACTAGCAATGGTGGGGGATTTGGCGAGGCGTTTAGCGATCGCAAGCCCTGGTTTATGCGATCCACTTCAAGGTAGTGGCGTTGTCCTGATTGATGAAATCGAATTACACCTACATCCTAAATGGCAACGCGAGATTATTCCAGCCCTAACTAGAACTAAGCCCTTCAATCGTCTAAGATTTGCTTGATTTGCTCGACAGTGGCATTCTCTAACGGCAATCGTCTACCACTAGGAGATACCAGCAGTACCTTTTCAATTTTTTGCCCCGATTCACCTTTCTCCTGCTCCTCGTACCATTGACGAATCTGTCCGGCTGCGGCTAACGTACCGCCAACAATACCAACAATCGTTGCAATGGCAGCAAATGTTCCTTCTTGTTCATCTTCGCCCTCAATCTCGTAACTTCCAAATAAACCGGAATTTGAGAATAATTCTTGGGCGGCTGCGATCGCATTTTGACCTTGAATCTCGACCTTCGTATCTGCCATCTGGTTATCTTAACACTAGAGAACGAAGCCCTGAGAAGTCCCAAAAACGGAAGAAGGGGGCATTTTGTACTCTTTTAACAATCTGCCCCCTTTTATCCTAAGCTTGACTTCTTTACTTGATTAGCGAGCCAGATACTCAAACTAGAGATTTACAACAATTGGGAGGGTGTAAATTAACTTTGCCAATTGGAAGCTATGTGTTCAGCTAAGTCTACAACACGCTGAGAGTAGCCCCACTCATTGTCATACCAGGCAATTACTTTAACCATATCGCCACCCATAACCATGGTCAGACTAGCATCTACAATCGAAGAAGCATCATGACCTTTGTAATCTGACGAAACCAGGGGCAAGTCACTGTATTCCAAAATGCCCTTGAGCGATTTTTCAGACGCTTCTTTGAGAACGTCATTCACCTGTTCGGCGATTGTACCGTTCTCGACTTGGGCGACCAAATCAACCACAGATACGTTAGGGGTTGGCACCCGCATGGCAATGCCATTGAGTTTGCCCTTCATATCTGGAATGACTAACGCTACAGCTTTAGCCGCGCCAGTGGAAGTCGGCACGATGTTTACAGCGGCTGCCCTTGCCCGACGAACATCCCGGTGACTGGCGTCCAGAATGCGCTGGTCACCTGTATAACTGTGGGTAGTGGTCATTGTCCCTTTGATAATGCCAAAGTGTTCGTGTAATACTTTGACAACGGGAGCTAAACAGTTAGTTGTGCAGCTAGCATTGCTAACAATGTGATGCTTGCTGTCTTCGTATTCGTGATGGTTGACACCAACGACAAAAGTGCTGACGCCTCCTCCCTTCCCTGGAGCAGTAATCAACACCTTTTTGCCACCCGCCGCTAAATGCTTAGACGCTCCTTCGTGGGTAACAAAAACCCCAGTTGATTCTATAACGAGATCAATTCCCCAATCAGCCCACGGCAAGTTCAGGGGGTTACGATCCGATACGCATTTAATCGTTTTGCCATTAAGACTTATTGAATTTTCATCGGCGGTGATGTCTGCCTTCAGCGTCCCCAGCATGGAGTCATATTTCAGCAGGTGAGCATTCGTCTTGGGGTCAGACGTGTCATTGATGCCCACTAGATCTAGCTGAGAGTTTTCCCTGGTTAACCAGCATCTGGCGAAATTACGCCCGATGCGTCCGAACCCATTGATCGCTACTCTAATCACTGCGTCTTGCCCTCTGTATTAAACTCGGTAAATATACTCTGTAATGACCCCAATCATATCGCAAAGCTGAACATTTTCTAAAGCGGTAATCGATTGAAGAGCTGGAAAAATCCCCTTGATTTATTGCGTATATGCCTTGATAGTCAAGGGTTTGGGTCAATTTGAGTAAATATTATGAATTGTGATATAAGCTCGAACACTCTCTGGCACCAGGTAACGAATCGAACGATGCTCACGACAGTACTGACGAATCAGACTAGAGGAAATACCTGTGGGTGGCATTTGCAATAGCTGCCAATGAAAAGAGATATTCTGAGACGCTATCGGCAGCGTTTTGAAAGCATCTAGCCCCAAAATCCAGTACCAGTGGCAGTTGGGATAAGCCTTTTGGAGCTTTTGCAGTGACAAGAAAGCGTAGTCGATGCCAATTTCATCCGTCTCTAGATCAGGTAGTGTAAATATTGGATTGTCTGCGATCGCTTTTGCCACCATCGCTTGTCGATGCTCGTAGAGTGATCCAACTTTATGGGGAGGATGGCGATTGGGAACCCAAAATACCCGCTCTAAACCCACTTGACTCAACGCTGTCTGAGCAATCAGCAGATGTCCCAAGTGAACGGGATCGAAGGTGCCACCCAAAATTGCTACATTTCCCATACCAATTACCGATCTCGGTTGTGTCACAGAAAAACCGTCCGGATAGAGAAGGTATCCTTGTGTCTAATAGTAAAAACCGTCTGTGGATAGAAAAATCCAGTTCCGTAAAAATACGGTGGGCAATCTACCCTAGCAATAACAGGATCTATCGCAGAGAGTGCCTCTTGACAGAAAATTCTGATGAATCTCTCTGTTGCTATATCTTGAAAAATCAATTCTTGATATGATAGCGCGTGTTATTGGCACTGTAGGCTTGTGTGGTGTGGTGTGTAAGGAGTCAAGATGCCTAATACTGTTGATCTTAGTGGTAAGCCGTTTCATTTCATCGGCATCGGTGGAATTGGAATGTCAGCCCTCGCCTATGTTCTAGCCAAGCGCCAACTGCCCGTATCTGGCTCGGACATTCGTTCTACGCACATTACTCAACGATTGGCAGCCGTCGGCGCTCATCTTTTCAGAGAGCAGAAGGCAACCAACTTAGAGTTTTTCCAATCAGCGTCCGAGTCGATCTGTACCGGTTTATCAACCACGGCGGTTGGCATCAGCCCGATGCTGACAACGATGGAAAGTTCCTCGAAAGCGAGCCAGTCCCTGTGCAATCACAAACCGTCCTCAGCTTTTCCCCAAGTCATCTGTTCGAGTGCCATCAATACCCTTAATTCCGAGTACCAGGCAGCTCTAGAACAAGGCTACCCAATTTTTCATCGCTCAGACTTGTTGGCAGCGTTGATTCGGGACTACCAAAGTATTGCTGTTGCCGGAACCCATGGTAAAACAACGACCAGCAGTTTGATGGGATACTTGCTGCTGAAAGCAGGTTTAGACCCAACCATTGTCGTGGGTGGGGAAGTGGATGCTTGGCAGGGCAATGCCCGCCTCGGTGAAGGAGCTTATCTGGTTGCCGAAGCGGATGAATCGGATGGCTCGTTAACCAAGCTTGCACCTGCCATTGGCGTGATTACGAATATCGAACTGGATCACCCCGACCACTATGAGAGCTTAGAACAGGTTGTTGAAACCTTCCAAATCTTTGCCGATCACTGTCAAACCTTAGTCGGATGTATCGATTGCGAAACCCTGCGCACCCGATTAGTTCCTACCATCAGCTACAGCCTGCGGCGGAACGCCAATGCTGACTACAGTGTTGATCGCGTTGAGTATCAAGCCGATGGCACTACCGCCCAAGTGTGGGAAGGCGATCGCATTTTAGGTAAGCTGCGACTGAAGTTGTTGGGTAAACACAATCTCAGTAATGCTTTGGCAGTCGTGGCAGTGGGTCGGCATTTGGGTTTGGACTTTGACACTATCGCCGAGGCACTCGCGACCTTTGAAGGAGCCAAACGCCGATTTGAGCTTCGAGGTCAGTGCAATGGCATCAGGTTTATCGATGAC
Source organism: Coleofasciculus sp. LEGE 07092 (assembly GCF_015207375.1). Taxonomy (GTDB): domain Bacteria; phylum Cyanobacteriota; class Cyanobacteriia; order Cyanobacteriales; family Coleofasciculaceae; genus LEGE-07092. The sequence continues at coordinate 8,852 of NZ_JADEWY010000134.1, forward strand.
TATGCTCACCACCCCAGTGAAATTCAGGCAACCCTAGCATCTGCGCGGTTGCAGGTAAAACCGCCCCATCGAGTTGTGGCAGTTTTTCAGCCCCACCGCTATAGCCGAACCTTGACATTCTTACAAGAATTTGCTAATTCTTTTGGCGATGCCGATCTTGTCGTTGTCACTGACATTTACAGTGCTGGTGAAGCCAGCGCGGGTCAAATTACGGGCGAACAAGTACGAGAGGCGATTGCAGCTCACCATGAACGGGTGTATTACCAGCCAACGCTAGACTCTGTTTTGGAGCGTCTTACCCAACTCCTCCAACCCGGAGACTTTGTCCTATTCTTAGGAGCTGGTAATCTAAATCAGATCATTCCTAAGGTTCTAGACTTCTACCAAACGGTAGACCAAGACCGCACAATGACATTACATCATTGAGTCAGAAAAAGCCGAATAATCCCGTTCTACCTCATTTACCTAAGACCAATCGTTATTCTCGTGGCGTGTATTTAATACCATGACCCTGTCCTACGATTCACCAGCCGGTGTAACCGGTATGTTTAGCAGAAAGAAGACTATTTACCAGCCCCAGCTTTACTTACCAGGAACCGATTGCCTCGTTCGATCTCAGGTATCCTTAGCCAGCCTCACCTCCTTTCGAGTGGGAGGTCCGGCAGAATGGTACGTTGCACCCCGAAAAATAGAAGACTTGCAAGCGAGTTTCGAGTGGGCTTATAGCCGAAAGTTACCAATAACCCTGTTGGGAGCCGGCTCTAATCTGCTAGTGAGCGATTGCGGCTTACCTGGTTTGGTCATCTGTACTCGTCATCTCCGCTCTACTCACTTTGAATTCGAGACTGGACAAGTGACAGCCGGATCTGGGGTTCCCATTGCCCGTCTAGCATGGCTGGCAGCAGAACATGGCTGGGAAGGCTTAGAATGGGCTGTCGGTATTCCCGGCACAGTTGGCGGTGCTGTCGTCATGAATGCTGGTGCTCACCAGAGCTGTGCGGCTGACTTGCTGGTTAACACTCAAACTATCTTGCCAACTGGACGGGTTGAAGTGCTAGCGCCTTCAGCATTAGACTTTAACTACCGCACCTCTATCCTGCAAGGTAGCAATCGTCTCGTAACCCAGGCGACGTTCCAGTTAAAACCTGGTGCTGATCCCAAACAAGTGCGAGCAGCCACAACCGGGCATTTAGAGCAGCGACGCAATTCTCAACCCTATCACTTACCCAGTTGCGGTAGTGTCTTCCGCAATCCTGAATCCCATGCCGCAGGCTGGTTAATCGAACAGCTCGGTCTTAAAGGCTATCAAATCGGTGGCGCTCAAATCGCCGAACGCCATGCTAACTTTATCCTTAACTGTGGCGGTGCCAAAGCTAGGGATATTTTTCAACTCATCCACCACATTCAGGAGCAAGTCGAACAGCATTGGTCACTCTGCTTAGAACCTGAAGTGAGAATTTTAGGAGAGTTTCAGACTGTTTAAGGCTGTGGCAGATTGGGGATGAGAAGTCCTGTGCTATCACCGCAGGGTAGGTGAGTGGTGGCAGGATAGGAGAAAATGTCGTATAGGCTCGAGCGGTACTAAGATTAAGACTGAGCAACGATACACCCGTCCACTTGAAATAAAGTCAATCAATTATGACCAAAGGACAAGGATTCGGCTTCGGTTTAGGCAAGATGAAGGAACTCACCGAGGCATTCAAAAAAGCCCAACAGGTGCAACAAGGTGCTAAACAGCTTCAAGAGGAATTGGAGCAAATGGAAATAGAGGGTTCATCAAGCGATGGCACTGTCAAAGTTGTGATGAGCGGCAACCAAGAACCCCTGCGAGTAGAAATTTCTGGCGATGCTCTCAACCAGGGAGCTGAAACGCTCTCAAACACGGTTACGGAAGCCATGAGAGATGCCTACGACAGGTCTACAGCTACAATGAGGGAACGCATGGAAGAACTCACTAGTGGACTGAATCTTCCAGGAATGTAAAAAAAGCAGGATTAGTTAAGATTCTGCCCTGTTCAGCTCCCCCGTTCCCCCCCATGAAAAAACTTTTGCCGCCCATCTCTAGTCCCTAAGGTAGTGGTCTTGATGGCGGCACCTGTAACTTCCGTAAAGCCGTGAGGGTATGGTATAGACGTTCAGACAGGACGCCATTTCCTTCTTCTGTTAAGTGAATGGCGTCTAAGAACGCTAGCTCGGGAAAGTTTTCATAAACTTGATAGAAATTTAGGGTTTTCACATTTTTTGGAAATGCCTTCTGGAGTTGTTGAATCACTCGTGCCAATTCGCCATAACCCACCTGTACCCGTTGCTGATAAGCTGAACCGAGTTCATTTAAGGTTTTTTGTTCCCGAACTGAAATCTGCTTTGTACCCCGTCCAGTAATTTCTGGCTGTAGGGCAATAACCAGAGGAATGCCTGCTCCGGCAGTTAGGCGAACCATTTGCTTATGGAAATCGCTATAACGAGTCACTCGACGTTCAAGTTCGGTAGGGTCAGTGGGAAGATAATGGTCTAGGGGGGCTGATTCATCCATTGCTGCTAAACTCAGTCGGCTGGCAGACAACTGAGGACGCAATAGCCAGTATTGAGTAGCTTTTACTAAATAGGTGTCTGCGATCGCATATTTCAACTGCTGGGTTAAATGCGTCCAAAAATGACCGGGTGCATTGCTGAGAAACGCTTCGGCGTGGGGAATATCTGCTGCTATGCGATCGCTCGGCAGAAGTAAATCACCGTATCCATCCAAAACGATGATCGCATCCGGCTTGTAAGGCAGAATCTGGAGGGCTAACTGAGCCAACTCGTTACCAGAAGTATAGCCAGGAACGGCAGCATTGATGACGCGATACTGACCGTCTCGTATCTTAGATGGCAGGGCGAGGGCTTTGGCAAGGTCAGGTTTGTAAAAGGGCAGCTCTGCCGGTCGGTATTTTTCTGGGGAACGTCTCTGCTGGGCTATTCGTTCATTGAGACGTGCTTCTAATTGGCTCGCTAAGGTTGCTTGGTTACTGGGATTCCATTGACCAAATGCGGTAGAACCCCCCAGCAGAAAAATGCGAATTTCATTTTTGGGTTTGAGCAGGGGAACTGAGTCGTCGTCGCGGAAACCCTGTTCGTTAATCTGCCAGAAATTGCTCTGCTGCTTTCCCATTAAACGATAGCCGACCGCTAGACTGCGTTGGGCAGCCAGTCGCCCTCGGTTTGATAAAGCATCGTAGGGTTTTTGGGCTTCGTTAAGAAACTTAAGGCGGTAGACATTCACAATGGCTGGTTCACCCTCGTAGTTGGCTAACTCAGCATTTTTATCCATAACGCCAACTAGAAGTCGAGCCGACAGTTCTAGAAGAATCAAGACTAGAGGGATAGTCATGATCATCATCAGCAGGGGTAGCGATCGCTTGCGCTTTCGGTAGGTGCTGTAGCGCGACTTGAACATCAAAAACTTTCCTTAAATCACAATACATGGGGGAGAGAGTCCTCTGTCATTGGACGTTAAACGTGACCGATGACCAAAACAGCAGCATCAAGCGGTTCCGTTATCAGACTGAACGCCTTCATCAGCTAGAAACTGACAATGATAGGGATTGACAATTATACTTTGAGCGGTCAGCAGTGATCATCAATGCTGATATTGAACAGTCCGCAATCAGTACAAAGCTAAATATTATACCTATGCCCTGCAAGTTACTCTTTGTCTGCCTTGGTAATATCTGCCGTTCTCCTTCAGCCGAGAACGTGATGAATCACCTGATCGAGCAAGGGAGTCTGACTGACAGCATTATTTGCGATTCAGCCGGTACTTCCAGCTATCACATTGGCTCTCCCCCCGATCGACGCATGACAGCCGCTGCTAGTCGTCGAGGCATTCAGCTTAAAGGTCAAGCGCGGCAGTTTCAAACGTCAGACTTTGAAAACTTCGATCTGATATTAGCTATGGATCAGGACAACTATCGGGATATTCTTGCCCTTGACCCCACTGGAAAATACCAGGACAAAGTACGGATGATGTGCGACTTTGCCACTCACCATCCAGAACGAGAAGTTCCAGACCCCTACTACGGTGGTTCCGACGGATTTGACCGAGTTATTGATTTACTGGTGGATGCCTGCGAGGGATTGTTGCAGTATGTTACTACAACTTACCGTTTGACTGGGAAAAAGTCGGTTTGAGACAGGGGGATGGGGAATTGTATAGATGCAGTTACAAAACTTGGAGGTGCTGCTCGACCCAACGGCGACAACTTCTCCCTGATGCCTAATTTGCCGATATATTTCGAGTAGCCGAACAGATTGTTGACTTCGTGAACTACCTACACTAAGTCGAAGCGACTATAATGTAGGCTTCTAACATCGTGGGGGAATGCCTTAGAACGGACTTGCGTCCCAACTTTGGTCTTACTTCCCCTCCGTTAGCAGAGACGGCTGTTCCATCCGTCTGTAGCATTCTGATGCCTTCTGCTCTAATATTCGTTGCTGCATTACCATCACGGTCGTGACGAGTGCCGCAATTAGGACAAGTCCACTCTCTAACGTCAAGTGGCAACTTATCAATCTGGTAGTAGCAGTTAGAGCAGAGCTTAGAACTGGGAAACCAACGGTCAATCTCAACAAGTTTGCCACCTTTATTTTCTAGCTTGTAAGCCAGGAAATTGACAAAGGTTCCCCATCCAACATCAGATATTGCTTTAGCTAAATTGAGGTTGCGTACCATGCCTTTGACATTAAGATTTTCTACTACGACAACTTGGTTTTCGTTGACGAGTTTTCTTGATAACTTATGTAGAAAATCCTGACGGGATTTTGTTACCCGTTCGTACACTTTAGCTACAGTCTTTTTGGCTTTGTTTCTTGAATTGCTTCCTTTCTGTTTTTTGGCTAACTTTTGCTGCTTGCGCTTGAGGTTTTTCTCGTGTTTGGCAAGGTGCTTGGGATTGTTGTATTTAGAAATCTTGCTGCCATCACTGGTGATAGCAAAATGAGTTAATCCTAAGTCAACCCCAATCACCTTGCCATCAGTCGAAACCGTTGGATTTTCCCCCTCGGCTTCGGTCAGTATTGATGAAAAGTATTTTCCTGATGGGTCTAAACTGACCGTTACAGTTTTGATTGTTCCTTCTATCTTTCTGTGCAACTTAGCTTTAACTTTGCCAACCTTGCCAGGAAACTGAACAAACCCATCAAGCACTTTAACGTTTTGAGGATACTGAATTGATTGCTTGCCATGCTTCGACTTGTAACGAGGGAACCTAGCACGTCCTGCAAAAAAGTTTTTGTAGGCTGTTGTTAGATTGAGAGTCGTTGCTTGTAGAACCTGGCTGTAGCATTCAGACAGCCATATAGTTTCTTCTGCTTTTTTAAGTTTCGGCAAAAAGGCATTAAGTGCTGATTGACCAAGGCTTTTACCAGTTTCCTTGTAAGTCTCGATTGACTTATTTAGAGCGTAGTTCCACCACCATCTAGCACAACCAAAGTGTTGAGACAATAGCACTTGTTGCTCTAATGTTTGATAAAGTCGAACCTTGACCGCTTTGTGTACCATCTTAATCCCTCCTTACTGTATTATACACTTCACAGTAAGATTGTCAGGAAGATTTGGAAATTTCCGTTCCTCCAATTTCCCTGCCTTTCATCCCGCCGCTAAGATGGGTACATCTATAGCGGGGGACTTCCCGGCGAAAAGTTAACTTGAACTTTACTCTGATGAACAAGAAATTTTCATTTCCTGTAAAGATTAGTCTCATTCTATTCGGCCTGTTAGTGATAGGTACTGTAGCTTATATTGCCCCTATTGCCACAGTATTTCTCTGGGCTGATGCAATGCACCGTGAAATTAGCCGTAATGAAGAATATATGCAACAACCGGAAGTATATGAATCTGTAGGACGAACACTGGTTCTTTACTCCCAGTCAGATCCCAAATTGTTTCCAGAAGGAGAAATTGATAGTGCATGGTTACCAGCAGAGTTGCATCACATTGGTGGAGCATTTTATGAGTTCGATTCCAGTGGTTCACGCATTGAAATGGGAGGTGGCTTTTACCACTATGGTTATTCTTTGGTATTGGATAAACAGACATCTACCTCAAATCCAAATGTCTGGAATTTCTCTTTCTATAGCGAGGGTTCTAGCACAAAACTGTTAGAAACTTTCTCATTGCCTGCAAGCGAAACTATTTCAGCAGAAGTACTATCCCTCTTCTGTCACTTTCCGAGTATTCTGAATAAAGGGATTAAAAGAAAAAACTCTGGAAGCTAAGTAGGACAATGGATGTAGAATTACAAATTCTGAAACATTTGGCAAGAGACGCCCATCAAACCGTTGCGGTCGTAGATGAATATTGTGCCGAGTATAAAGACTTATTTAAAGAAGTAAGAAATTACGAATGCTTCAAATATTTACACTTAGGAATAATATCAACGATTAAAAGAAAATCGTTACCCGAGATCGGGAAAGTGGTGAGTATAAACTCAGCCCAGTCATTACATCATTTTCTAGCGAATTCAGATTGGTCAGTAGAGCAATTAAGACTGATAAGATTAAACAACATAAAGAAAGCCTTAGAGGGAAATGCGATTACAGTAGTAATAGATGAAACCGGAGATAGAAAAAAAGGTAAAAAAACGGATTATGTAGCCAGACAATACTTAGGAAGTGTGGGCAAGGTAGATCGGGGTATAGTTTCAGTAAATGCCTATGGAGTTTACTCTAACATAACTTTTCCATTAAGTGTAAAAGTATTCAAACCCAAAGGAACGCTGAAAGAAGGAGATAAATATAAAACGAAAATAGAATTAGCGTCAGAAATGATTACAGAGTTAATTGAATCAGGCTTAAATATGGTAAAAGAACAGCCATAACTTACTGGGAAATAACTACTGACCCAGAAAATATGCCCGAAAATTCTACTTCGTTCATTATGACAAATCTCCAAGGAAACTTGAAGAAGATTTTAGGCGACCTCTATGGATTAAGAACATGGGTAGAATATGGTTTTCGACAGTGCAAACAAGAATTGGGTTGGACAGATTATCGTTTTACTAATTTCCAGCACATTGAGAGGTGGTGGGAAATTATTTTTTGTGTTTACACCATGATTAGTTTAAATTCTCCAGCCTTTTTAGGCTTAAATCAATCTCGTCAAATTGAAACTGAGGGACAGAAAGATAGTGGGGTCGATTTTTCTAATCATCAACAGTGGAACCAGGAAAGCGGCTGGAAGAATACTTTAAATAATCTGCGTCTAATTATCCAACCCCTCTTACTGTTTTGGTTGATTTATCCTTGGTTAGATATTTTTCCTAATCGTTATTTATTGCTGGGATTCAATCATTTAATGGCTGCAATGAATCAATTTAAACCTTGTTATGCTTCTGGATGATTTCACTGATTAACTACTAGCTCATTTCGGAAAGTGACAGAAGAGGG